>NZ_VRVH01000289.1:0-5663 GCF_008040095.1 Methylobacterium sp. WL6
CAGGAAGAGCACGTCCTGGTCCGAGTTGCCGCAGAGCAGCGCCACGTAGGCGCGGGTCCCGACGCTGCCGACCCCGACGACGCGGTGGGCGACGTCGACAACGTGATAACGGTTCAACATGAACCTGCGCTCGCGCGGCAGCGTCTCAGCATAGCGTTCCAACCCAGACGTCACAGCTTCGCGCGTCGCATCATCAACCCGAACCAGGATCGGCGCATCCTCGCGGAAGCGCCAGCCACCGTCTGTACGACGTTCCCCGACGCGGGCCAGCAGACTCTGATTATTCTTCCGCCGAGCCTTCTCAACGGCCTTGGTCACGACCGCTTGAGAGCGTGCATCGATCTCGATCCCGGCGAAGACAAGATCGTCGGCTCGCGATGCTGACTGCCAGACTTCGAGCGATCCGCGAGGGGCAAGATCGTTCATCGTGTGCTGGTAGCCTGCCACGGCGCTCAGCGTCGCCTCCCGACGCTCAGATGGGGGCACGTCAGCGTCGCGAGCTGCCACCTCGATGCTCGCACAGAGCCGCTTTAGATCCCACTCCCACGGTCCAACTGTGACCTCATCGAAGTCGTTGAGATCCAATACGACATCGCCTTGTGGGGTGCCGAACAAGCCGAAATTGGAAATGTGTGCGTCCCCGTTCAGAACCACATCGATTGCGGTGCGAGGACCATGAGCGAGGTCCCAGGCCATGACCTGGGCAGCCCCACGCAGAAAAGCGAATGGTGAGGAAGCCATGCGCGCGATGCGGAGAGGAATGAGGTGCGATTGCCGGCCCTCATGTGCTGCCTCGATCAGCATCACCGGGTCTGGACGATCCGTGCTAACATTCAGTACAGAATGAGCTTTGTGAGGAATTTCGATACGTAGGATTTTGCCGGCGGTGCGCCGCTTGTCCCACGGCTCCACACCTGAACGCAGCTCGATATGTGGAAAGTCTGCTAATGGCTCCAAGACCGCTTCTTCGGCGGCTTTGACCAGAGCCTCTTGCTGATCGTTGAGCAGTGGTGTGATGTCCATAAAGTGTGCTGACCGCTCC
Organism: Methylobacterium sp. WL6; assembly: GCF_008040095.1. NCBI lineage: Bacteria > Pseudomonadati > Pseudomonadota > Alphaproteobacteria > Hyphomicrobiales > Methylobacteriaceae > Methylobacterium > Methylobacterium sp. WL6. The sequence continues at coordinate 1,043 of NZ_VRVH01000289.1, forward strand.
ATCGACCTCAACCGCTCGCTGCAAATGAAGCTAGCGGCGCGATTACAAATTGAAAGCGCCGGACCAACGTTGGCCGAGTGCATTCTCGGAAGTTTCAGCCGGTAGGCGGTCTCTATGACAGCGATCGTTCTGATAGATGGGACCAACGGTGAGTGCCTTGCGGTGAAGCCGGCCTACGGCTCGCCCTGCAACGGATGCGGCTGGTGCTGCGCGACGCAGGCGTGCAGCGTGGCGCTTGAACACATTCCCGGTCATCCGGCCGAGGGTGCATGCCAAGCGCTCGAACGCGACGGCAAGCGGTTCGTGTGCGGCATGATCCGTCGGCCGGGGCGCTACATGGGACTTCCGAACGATTGGGCGGACGGCGTCCTAGGCGACATGATAGCGGCGACCCTCGGGTCCGGGAAGGGATTCGATGCCGAGTTCTGAACCCCCGATGCAAGCCATCGCTGTTCTGCCCCTTGCCGGGGGCAACCTGCCGGCCGAAGCGCTCGCCCTGGTACGGGACTATCAGCGCGCCTCGAAAGCCAGCGCCACGGTCCGCGCCTACAAATCGGACGCGGCGGTGTTCACGGCTTGGTGCATGGGCCATGGAGTCTCGTCTCTCCCGGCGGCGCCTGACACAGTGGCGGCGTTCCTCTCGCACGAGGCAGCGGCCGGGCGGGCCTCATCTACGATCGGCCGGCGGCTCGTGGCCATTGCCTACGCGCACAAGATCGCCGACCTACCGGACCCAGGCGCGCACGAGACGGTGCATGCGGTTATCAAAGGCATCCGACGCCGGCCCGACACGGAGATCCGTCAGAAGACGGCCGCGACCGCCGAGGTGTTGGCAGCCATGCTTTCGCACGTCCCGCCTGGGCTTGCCGGCAAGCGGGATCGGGCTCTGCTCGGCCTCGGGTTCGCTGGTGCCTTCCGGCATCGAAGTTGGCCGCGCTGCTCGTCTCCGACCTGACCGACCACACCGATGGCCTACGGGTGCTGATCCGACGCTCGAAGACCGACCAGGAGGGGAGGGGGGCCGAGAAGGCGATCCCGCATGGTCGGCATGTCCGCCCGGTAGCACTGCTGCGGGACTGGCTCGCGGCAGCCGAGATCACAGACGGGCCGGTGTTCCGGCCGATCTCGCGGTCCGGTCGGATCAGAGCCGAGGCCCTAACGGACCGTAGTATCGGGGACATCGTGAACCGGTATGCCGGTGCGGCCGGGTTTGATCCGGCAGTATTTGGCGTGACAGCCTGCGGGCCGGGTTCGTAACGACGGCGGCAGAACGTGGGGCCGACCTCGCCCGCATCATGGAAGTGTCGGGACATCGCGACCCGCGGACAGTGCTCGGGTACATCCGCCGGGCGAACGCGTTCAAGGATCATGCGGGGAGCGGGTTTCTGTAAGCCGTCTGTCTGAAAAAAGGTTTGGCCGGCATAGGCCGCGACGGCTAACCACGCAGTGATTCAGACTCGATATCTGAACTGTCGGGGTCGGGTGCGGTTATGGAAACACAACCAAGGAGCCCCGCGATGTCCGCACCCACCAGCCTGAAAGAAGTCTACCTCGACGAGATGCAGGACCTCTGGTCGGCCAATGACCAGATGGTGAGGGCTGCCCAGCAGCTCACCGGTCAGGCGAGTGACCCCAAGCTAAAACAGATGCTGGAGCACTCAGTCGGCGGCATCCAAAAACACACCGACGTGCTCAAGAGCCTGATCCAGGCCAACGGCGGCGAGACCAAGCCGGAGCATTGCAAGGGTATGGAGGGCCTCGTCGCGGAGGCGCTCAAGCACGGCATCAAGGAGGCGCCGAGCGACGGCAAGCTGCGCGACGTGCAGATCATCGCTCAGTACCAGCGCATGTCGCATTACGGGCTCGCGGGCTTCGGCTCGGCCGCTGCCTACGCCAAAGCGCTCGGTCGCAGCGACGACGCGGTCAAGCTCAAGCAGGCAGTCGATGAAATCTACAAGGGGGATACGATGGCCAGTCAACTGGCGGAGAGCGTCGAGCGGGCAGCGGCGTAGGTCGCAGCCGCTTCCACCTTCAGGCGCAAGGTCAAATTGATTTATAGCCAAAAGGCGCCCGGTCGACCACCGGGCGCCATGTCCGTGTGATCTGATGCCAATCCAGCGCGACCACCGCTCGTCAGAAGCTAGGCTTGACCGTCCTCGGCAGCCGTGTCGGGATCGTTTGGCTTCTTCTGCGCCTCGGCCACCGGATCTTTGCTCTCAGGCTCACTCCCGGTAGTTGGATCTGGGACGTTCACGCCCGTGATCGGCACGGTGGGTGGAATGGTAGGCTCGTGATCGCTTCCAGCCATGACCTGATGCTCCCTTACCCGAAGGTACCGTTCAGACGGCGCTTGGAATGCGGCAGCGCTGTGAAGGTGTACGCCAGCGCATAAAATTGGTTGCTCAGCGGCCTTAGGCCACCTCGGAGGTCGTCTCTCCCGTCTCGGCAGCCTAAGCGGCTGCCTTGCGCCGCAGCTGGCCGAGGCCGAGTGAACGCGCCAGGTCGGACCGCTTGGCCGAGTAGGCGGCCGATACGATGGGGTAGTCAGACGGCAGACCGTACTTCGCGCGGTAGCTCTCCGGTGTGAGCCCGCGAAGCGTGAGGTGGCGCTTCATCGTCTTGTAGGTCTTACCATCCTCGAAGCTGACCATGCCGTCCGGCGTGATCGACTTGCGGATTTGGGCCGGCGTCGGCTTCTCGACGGCGGGCTCGGCTGTCTCCTCCTTGCCAAGGCCAGATAACGCCGCGTGCACGGAGGCGATCACGCCAGGCAGCTCACTCAACGACACGCGGTTGTTCGAGACGTAAGCTGCGACGAGGTCCGCCGTCATTTCAAATTCGTCCCGCCCCGAAACGAGCATCGCACCACCAGTCATGTTACTATCTTCGGAATACTTGCCACTCAGCATAACAACTTACCAAATTAGACGTCAAGCTTTTGTTAGGGATATCGCATTAGGAGTTTTTTAGATTTTCTGAGGTTGGACGATGCGGGTTCTGCTAATCGAGGATGATGCGTCGGTAGCGCAGAGCATCGAGCTGATGCTCAAGACGGCCGGGTTCAATCCCTTCGTCACCGATCTCGGTGAGGAGGGAGTCGATCTCGGCAAGCTCTACGATTACGACATCATCCTGCTCGACCTGAACCTGCCTGACATGTCGGGATATGAGGTGCTTCGCAGCCTTCGCCTCGCCAAGGTCAAGACCCCAATCCTGATCCTGTCGGGCATGGCCAGCATCGAGGACAAGGTGAAGGGCCTTGGCTTTGGCGCCGACGACTACCTCACCAAGCCGTTCCACAAGGACGAGCTCGTGGCTCGCATCCAGGCGATTGTTCGGCGCTCACAGGGGCATGCCGAAGCCGTAGTCACGGTCGATGATCTCACGATCAACATTGACAAAAAGTTCGTCAAGGTCGCTGGAACCTCGATCAACCTCACGACCAAAGAGTACCAGATGCTGGAACTCCTTGCTCTGCGGAAGGGCACGGCGATCACCAAGGAGATGTTCCTTAACCAACTCTACGGCGGCATGGACGAGCCCGAGCTGAAGATCATCGACGTGTTCATCTGCAAGCTGCGGAAGAAGCTCGCCAACGCTAGCCAGGGCAAGAACTACATCGAGACCATCTGGGGCCGCGGCTACGTGCTGCGTGAGGGTGTGCCTGAGATGCGGGCTCTAGCGAGCTGAAGCGCCAATCCACAAGCTTCATGTTGTCTGCCACGAACCTGATCCGCCTTGCACCGCGCGATAGCCGCCGCGCTCCGGCTTCTGGCTTTGGCGCTCAACGATGCAGATGGGTTTGGTCCAACAGCGTTTAGACCCAATGAGATAGAATAGGACCATCGCATGGCGGTCCACATGACCCACTCGATTTTCGTGCCGTCGATGCAATGGCTTTGCGATACGGACGTGTCGTGACACTCCTCCCCGATGAGCAGCTTGCATAGACTGATCGGAACCATCGCCCGACACCGCCCATCGCCGGGCATTCGCTACGGCGTACCGTTGCTGCTCGTCACGTTCATGACGTTCGTGCGCTTCCTAGCGCCGGCCTATGTCGCTCCCTTCCTCCTCTACATCCCCGTTCTGTTGGCGGGAAGCCTCGCCTTCGGCCGGGGGGCCGGAACGTTGGTCCTCACGCTTTCTACGCTGATCGCCACTTGGTTCTACACGCGCGACGGGAGCCTCGACGGTGTCGATGTCTCGCTCCTGTGTCAGTACGTGTTGATTGGTGCCGTCATGATCCGGATCTGCGACTCACTGCGTCGGTCCGTTGTGCAGAACGAGGCGACGCTGGAGCGCCTTGACGGTGCGAACCGCACCCTTGTTAGCAACCAATCGGAATTGACCGCTGCTAATGCTCGGGCCGAGGCGGCGAAAGAGGCTGCCGAGGAGCACAGCTGGGCGAAGAGCCGGTTCCTCGCTAACATGAGCCACGAGTTGCGCACGCCGCTATCCGCGGTGATCGGCTATTCGGAGATGCTGGAGGAGGAGGCGGAGGAACTCGGCCAAGACAGCCTCCTAAAGGATCTCGGCAAGATCAAGTCGAACGCCCAGCACCTGCTCGGGCTGATCAACGACGTGCTCGACCTGTCCAAGGTCGAGGCCGAGAAGATGG
>NZ_VRVH01000028.1:0-32154 GCF_008040095.1 Methylobacterium sp. WL6
CCGCCGCGGTGGCGTGCGCGCGCATCGCCGGCCTCAGTTGAGGGTGAAGCTGGCGCCGGCGCCGATCCCGAAGTCGCGGCCGGCGGCGGCGGCGGTGGCGTTGACCCGCGCGGACCCGTCGGGGAGCGTGTAGCCGATGCCCATCGAGGCCGCGCCCTCGCCGCGCCACACGCCGCCGCCGGCGGCCATGCTCAGCTTGCCCGGGCGGTCGTCGAAGCGGAGCGAGGCGGCGGCCAGGCCGATCGCCGCGCCGGCGCCAGCCAGAGCAGGGGGGCGAGGGCGATCGCGCGGATCGCGGATTGCCGGCGGGGTCGATGATCGGTCATGTCTCGGCCCAGGTCCGGATCAGGTTGTGGTAGATGCCCGTGAGCCGCACCACCTCGGCGTGGTCGCGGCCCAGCTCCCCGACGAGCCCCTGAATGGAGGTGTCGAGGTCGTAGATCAGGCTGCGCGCCTGCGGGCTGCGGATCATGCTCTGCAGCCAGAAGAACGAGGCGACCCGCGTGCCCCGCGTCACCGGCGTGACCATGTGGAGGCTCGATGCCGGGTAGAGCACGAGGTCGCCCGCCGGCAGCTTCACCTCCTGCGAGCCGTAGTAATCCTCCGCGATGAGCTCGCCGCCGTCGTAGGTGTCGGGCTCGGCGAGGAAGAGCGTGACCGAGAGATCGGTGCGGATGCGCAGGCCCGTCATCGGGTCGCCGCGCACGGCGTTGTCGACGTGCACGCCGAAATGGTGCCCCTCGCCGTAGCGGTTGAACAGCGGCGGGAAGATGTGCAGCGGGATCGCGGCCGAGACGAAGAGCGGGTTGGCCAGGAGCGCGCCGACGATGCGCTCGCCGAGGCGCCGCGCGACCGCGCCGTTGGGCGGCAGCTGCTCGTTGCGCTTGACCAGGGCGGACTGCGAGCCGGCCGTGGACCGGCCGTCCTCCCACTCCGCCGCGTCCATGATCGCGCGGAACTCCGCGACCTCGGCCTTGCTCAGCACCTCGGGAATGCAGACCAGCATCGCTCAGAACCGCGTCTGCGCGATCAGCGAGATGGTGCGGCCGGGCTGAAGCTGCGTGAACGGCACGTTGCTTTGGTACAGCGCGTCGTAGATGCGCCGGTCCGTGAGGTTGGCGCCGTAGAGCTTCACCGTCAGGTTCTCGTTCACCTTCGCCTCGAGAAAGGCGTCGAAGCGCCAGTACGAGGGCAGGACGTTGGCGTTGGCCGCCAGCGTGCCGCCCGCCACCCGCGAGTTGTTGACCACCTGCGCGCCGACCTCGAACATCGGGGACAGCTGGTACTTCGCCAGCATGCTGAAGGAGCGGTTGGCGATGTTGGCCAGCCGGCTGCCGACGTTCTGCGGGATCGCGGACTGCGTCACCCGCGTGTCCATGATGACGTAGCCGCCGAACAGGCTGAGCCGGTTGCTAACCCTGCCGGCCAGCTCGAGGTCGAGGCCGCGCACCCGGTATGCGCCGGTCGCCGAGATCACCGCGTTGGTGCCGCTGCCGATCGTCTCGCGCGCGTTGTCCTTGACGGTGTTGAACAGGGCCGCGGTGGCGAGCAGGCGGCGGTCGAACAGCTCGGACTTGACCCCGATCTCGTCGGCCGTGTTCTGCTCCGGCGGCAGGATCTGGTTGCCGGCGAAGGCGGGATTGAGGCCGCCGTAGAGGGAGCTCGACGCGTCGAGCTCCGCGCCGACCGGGTTCGACGAGGTCGCGTGCGCGGCGTAGACGCTCACGGTCGAGGTCGGCTTCAGGGTCAGCCCGATGTTGTAGTTCAGGTTTCCGGAATGGGCCGACACCGAGCTGGTGTCGTTCGACGAGGTGATCGCGTAGTCGTCGAAGCGCACCCCGCCGTTGAGCAGCACGAGATCGCTGAAGTTCATCGTCTCGATCAGGTATCCGGCCTTCGTGTCGACCGGGATGACCGTCGGGTTGCCGGCCTTGGTCGGCCGGGTCGAGAACGGCAGCGTGTTGGGCGGGGTGAGGATGTTGATGCCGCGAAGCGTCCCGTTGCCGCTGAAGTTGCCCGAGAACAATTCCGAGGTCAGGCCTGTATAGCCCTGGCGGCTCACCTCCTCGCGGCTGAACTCGGTGCCGAGGACCAGGGTGTGCTTGATCGGGCCGGTGTCGAAGCGGAAGGTCGCGTCGGAGATGTCGGCCGTGACGTCGACCGTCTGGTAGCGGCTCTGCGGGTTGAGGCTGAGCGTCGTGCCGTAGAGGTTGCGGTTGGCCGGGATCACCGGGGCCTCCGGCAGCGTGCCGACGTAGTCGAGCACCGAGTGCGCGGCCCGGAACCGGTTGCTGAGCGTGACCCATTCGGTCGGCGACCATTCCGCGGTCAGCGTCCCGGTATCCTGCTGGACGTGCTGGAAATCGCGGTTGATCAACCCGTAATAGGTGTCGCGCGGCACGATGCTTTCGGTGAAGGGCCGCCGCGACAGGGCGTTGAAGGGCACGCCGAAATCGGGCAGCCCGTTCAGGTCGGTGTGGACGTAGTTGGCGGTGAACTTCCAGTCGTCGGCCGGCTTCAGCGTCACGGCGAGCGCCGCGCCGTCGCGGTCGTCGGTCACGAACCGCCGCCCGGCGACGCCGGATTCCTGGTACAGGCCGCCGATGCGGACCGCGAGCGCCGGGCTGATCACCTGGTTGAAGTCGAGCGTGACGCGGCCGCGGCTGTCGCTGCCGACCTGGCTTTCGGTGTTGTAGAAGTCGCCCGCCGTGGTGGCTTGCTTGGTGACGACGTTCACCGCGCCGCCCGCCGTGCCGCGGCCGGCGAAGGACGAGGCCGGGCCGCGCAGGATCTCGACCTGCTCGGTGAAGAAGTTCTCGCGCACGCTGACCGACGGGTCGCGGATGCCGTCGATGAACACGTCGTTGCGCGCATCGAAGCCGCGGATGAAGAAGCGGTCGCCGAAGGCGTTGCCGCCCTCGCCGGAACCGAGCGTCACGCCGGCGGTGGTCCGCAGGATGTCGCGGAAGCTGGTCGCGTTCTTGTCCTCGATCACCTCCCGCGTGACGACCGTGATCGACTTCGGCGTGTCGAGGATCGGCTGCGTGAAGCGGTTCGAGGACAGGCGGTCGGCCTTGTAGGGCGCGGCCGGGTCCGCATACGGATTGCCGCTGATGTCGCCCCGGGCCAGGATCGGCAGGCCGGCGCCGGTCGCGGCGGCGCCGATTGTGGGCGCCGCGACCGGAGGTGCCGCCACACGGCGGGCCCGCACCGCACGGCGCAGGGCCGTGCGTGCCTTGACCTGGGTCGGGCCGGGCTTCGGAGCGGGCGGGCGCTGCCGCGTGATCGGGGCGTCGATGTTCAGGGGCGGCAGGGCGGATGCAGGCCCCTGCTGCGCCTCGGCGCTGCCGACCGAGCCGACCGCGACGGCGCAGGCGACGCCGATGACGCCCTTCTGCTCCTTGAGCTTCGCGTAACGCCCATCGGCAGCAGGACGCAGCGACTTTGGAATACGAGATGAGCTCTGCACGATCTTCCGACCCCCCGGCACCCGCAGCGCCAGTCCTCGGGTGATGCGATGGCCTCAAAGGGCTCGGGAAAGATCTTCCGTCAACGAACGAATGTTGGAACAGAACCAAACTATGGCTGATTTCCGAGGCCGAACGACGATCATCGGCCCGATCGGAGATCGGAACTATTCCAGGTTGACGGATGGGATGCCGACGAGTTCCCCGGAATGACCATTCCCGGCAGGCCGTTGGGTCCGATTTCTGAATTGGAATAGGTCCAAGGCATCGCTAAGACCTTTTCGTCCCGCCCCGCGTGTTGCTGGGGAGACACAATTCACACCGATCGCGTCGCGGCTCGGATTAAAGCGCGCCCATCGCGGGCGCCGCTGCGTCCGGCGGGCGTCGACGCGGCGCGGTCCGTCCTGCCTGCGCCGGTGATTCCGGATCGCAGGACCCGTTCAATCCTGGCTCGGCGGCTTCATCAGCGAGAACAGCTCGTCGATCGCGTGGAGCGCGGTCGCTCGCACGTGGCCCTCGTCCTCCGCCCCGGTGATCCGGATGCCGCTCACCACGGCGCGGATCTCGTCGCGAAAATCCGAGAGGAAGCCGACCGGGTAGCGGTTCTCGCTCGCCATCCGGGCGATGACGCCGGTGAGCAGGATCTGCAGCCCGAGAACCCGGCCGTTGAGTTCGTCCATCGTCGTCCCCCGTCCCAGGCACGCGCTGCGCCATCCGGGCGCCGGATCGCCGAGCGATCCATCCGGACGGTCGCGAATGCGACGTGCACGGTCCGATCTATCCCAAAAGCGGGACGCCTCTGGAAGCGGCATCGTCACGTGGGTGCGGACGTGCGGACCGTCCGGCATCGTGGGCATGACGCCAGCTACCGCTTCGACGACCGACGCCGCGGACGGGGTCGAGAGCACGGGCCGTGGCGCGCAGCCGCATCGGCGCCTAGGGGCGCTCCGTGTGCGCGTCAGCCGAGAACCGCTCGCCCTTTCGAACGGCGTGCCGGCGACGATGCGGTGGCGGCGCAGGGCGCGTGGCATGGCGAGGCGTTCGCGATTGCGACGAGCCGTGGGAAGCGCGCTCGCGAAGCTGGGTCGTGGAGCGGACCCATGCCGGGTTCGACCGCTTCCGTCGCCTGCCCGTCCGCTCCAAGCGACGCGCCGACATCCACGACGCCTTCACCGCCCTCGCCGCAAGCCTCATGACCCGCAACCAGATCTGACGGTTCTGTTAGGCGCTTCGAGACCGGTATAATTTCTTATATGAAGATCGAAGCGGACATACTGTCTTATTGCCTTTGTTCTGTAGGTATTTTCAGTATTTACTTGATGTAATGACTGCGCGCCGGCGCAACGGGCGCGAGCCGCAAAAGTACGATCTGCGAAGAATCGAGCGAGGCTGTTAACGGCTTGTTCGAGCCTCGGAAAATAAACCTGACGGCATCGCGCGCCGGATCTGCGATCGGCGGACGCGCGCATATCGGGGGGCGAAGCATGGCCGAGCAGACGACGGGCATCTGGTATTTTGGCAATCCGGTGATCGACAGCCTGAACGTCGGGCGAGCCTGGATCGGACCGGACCTGACCTACAGCTTCGCCTACAGCGACATCAACGGCAACGGCGTCCCGGACATGGACGAGGGCGACTGGAAGCCGTTCTATCGCGAGATCATTGCAAATATCGAAAGCTTCACCGCCTTGCGCTTCACCGAGGTCGCATGGGGCGGCAATCTGAGCTTCAGGCTCGAGGAAGGCGGCGGCGGCGAATCGGTGCTGCCGTGGGTGGGCGTGACCACCGCCGACAGCGTCATCGGCATCAACGCCAATGTGGCCGGATCGGCCGCGGCGGTGCGGCTGGGCACCTACTCGGAAACATGGTTCCACGAGACCGGCCATGCCCTGGGCCTCAAGCACACTCACGACCTCGATTTCGGAAATGTCCTGGATGGCGCGACCTGGGCGGGCGATCCCGGCAGGCATCAGCTGAATTCTCAGCTGTACTCTGTGATGACCTACACCTCGCCATTCCTCGGCGAGGACAACCCGTTCACGCCCTGGGTCGATTACGGAACGCCGCTCAACGCTCAGCCCGGCTCTTATGCCGCGATCGACATCGCCGCGCTGCAGGCCATGTACGGCCGGTCCGAAAACGCCACCGGCGACACCGTCTATCGCTTCGGCGACGACGTCGACTTCAACCACGGATATACGACGATCTGGGATACCGGCGGAATCGACTCGATCGCGTACGTCGGCGACGTCCGTTCCAAGATCGATCTGCGCGCCGCGACGCTGAAGGAGGAGATCGGCGGCGGCGGCTGGGTGAGCACGTCCGAGACGTTCACCGGCGGCTTCACCATCGCCAACGGCGTCACGATCGAGAATGCGGTCGGCGGCCGCGCGGCCGACATCCTGATCGGCAACGATGTCGCCAACCGGCTCGTTGGCGGCGCCGGCGACGACAAGCTGACCGGCAATGGCGGCGACGACGCGCTCGTCGGCGGCACGGGCTTCGACACGGCGGTGTACGCGGGCAACCGTGCGGATTACACCGTGATCTGGAATGCCGCCGCGTTGAACGCCGGCTTCTCGATCCGCGGCGCGGCGACCGGCACGGATACGCTCAGCGGCATCGAGATGCTGTCGTTCGACGACGGCACGGTCGCGGTCGCCGACCTGATGGCTGCGTTGCGCGCGCGCGGAGGCGTCGGGCAGCAGGAAACCGTCATTCCGGCCGTGCTGGCCGCCGACATTCACGGCGCCTTCACCGCCACCGCCCAGGCCCGGTTCGACGATCCCGCCGGCGGCACGTGGCAGCGCGTGTTCGACTTCGGCAACGGCCCCGGGCAGGACAACGTGTTCCTGGGCCAGCGCGCCGACAGCACCGACATGATGTTCGCGATCTGGCGCGACGGCCGGCCCTACAGCATCACCGCCGCGAACGCGATCGTTGCGGGCGAGACGGCGACGTGGAAGGTCGCGGTCGACGACGGCGGCACGATGCTCCTGTCGAAGAACGGCACGCTGGTGGCGCGGGGTCAGGGTGTCGTCCCCGCCGACGTCGTGCGCGCCAGCGAACTGGTCGGCAAATCCAACTGGGGCTGGGACACGCCGCTGATCGGCAAGGTGCTCGACGTCACCGTGGCCCAGAATCCGGCGGACATCCATGGCGCCTTCGTTGCGGACGTCGTCGCCCGGTTCGACGATCCGGCCGGCGGCGCGTGGCAGCGCGTGTTCGACTTCGGCAACGGCCCCGAGCGGGACAACGTGTTCCTGGGCCAGCGCGCCGACAGCACCGACATGGTGTTCTCGATCTGGCGCGACGGCGAGGACCACAGCATCACCGCCAAGGACGCGATCGTCGCCGGGCAGGACGCGCACTGGACGACGAGCGTCGACGAGACCGGTGTGATGAAGCTCTACAAGGACGGCGTCCTGCTCGCCGAAGGGCACGGGGTCGTTCCCGCCGATGTCGTGCGCACTGGCGAGTTGGTCGGCAAGTCCAACTGGACGAGTGATGCGCCGCTGCTCGGCAGTGCCGGCAAGGTCAACGTCCATGCCTACAGCGAACTGAATCATGCCGAAGGGGCTTTCTCGGTCAGCGCCGAGGCGCGCTTCGATGATCTCGGACACGGCTGGTACCAGCGGATCTTCGACACCGGCAGCGGCGCGGACACGAACAACATCTGGATGGGCCAGGTCGGGAACGGCGCCGACATGGCGTTCGAGATCATCGAGGACGGCATCAAGCACCGGCTGGTCGCCAAGCATGCGATCGCCCAGAGCGAAACCGCGCTGTGGCAGGCGAGCGTCGACGAGGGTGGCGTCATGCGCATCTACAAGGACGGCGTGCTGCTCACGCAGGGCGAGGGCGCGGTGCCGTCGGACGTGGTGCGCGGCCACAGCCTGATCGGCGCGTCCAACTATGCCAGCGATACCCCCTTGGTCGGCAGCGTGAACCATCTCGAGGTCCAGGCCCACAACGCGATTCCCGAGATCCACGGCGCGTTCGACGCCTACGCGACCGTACGCTTCGACGACCTCGATGCGGGCGGCTTCCAGCGCGTATTCGACACCGGCAACGGCGCGGGGACGGACAACATCTGGCTGGGGCAGGTCGGGCAGTCCGACACCATGGCGTTCGAGATCTTCGACAAGGGCGTCGCACACCGGATCGCCGCCGCGGACGCGATCGTCGAGGGAGAGACGGCGACCTGGCACGCCGGCGTGGACAGCCACGGCCTGATGCAACTGTTCAAGAACGGTACGCTGCTGGCACAGGGGCAGGGCGAGGTGCCGGACGACGTGGCTCGCGCCAGCGATCTCGTCGGCGCCTCGAACTGGGCGAACGACGCCCATCTGAAGGGAATCGTCCACGACCTGTTCTTCGTCTGAAGCCGCGACCGAGGAGCCCTCGCTCCGAACCCGCGCCCATCCGATCTCGATCGGATGGGCGCGTATCGCATGCGTCCCGCTCGTTTCGTGCCGATGCGGCGATGCAGGTGGATCCCATCCCTTCGATCGGCCGGATTCGAAGGATGTGCATCGCGGCGCACGTGACGATGGCGGGGCGAGCGAGCGACATTCGGCGGCTTGGTACCGTCGGCCAGATGTCGATTCTCCGGCGCAGGCGTTCGGTCGCCGGGCAACGCAAGCGGCCCCGGGCGGCATTGTCGTGCCTCCGCCGTGGCTCGATCACGACGTCGGCAGGCAGGGTCGCGCTCGACCCGTCACACGCTGCCCGCGAGCGGGAACTGCGGCCGGGTCGCAGGGGGGCCGACGTGGCGAGGCGGTCTCAACGCGATGGACCGCGCTCAGAGGTTGACGACCTCGAGCTTGGGGCGCGGCGCGTCCCAGCGCACGGGCCGATGCTCGCGCGTGACCGGCATGAGGGCCGACAGCTCGACCGCGATCACCTCGGCCATTCTCTGCACGAGGTCGCTTCCGGTGGCCGAGCCGTCCTCGCAGCGGGCCTGCAGGCGCGCGAGATCGATCTGGTCGAACGCGTCGAACAGGGCGAGGCCGCCGTCGCGCCAGTCCTGATGCCGGTCGATCGCCGCGCACAGGGCCTTGATCATGCGGGCATTCAGCATCCCGGGCTTGTTGTTGCCGGTCTCGATCACGCATTGCAGGGCGGTGATGACGGTGTTCTGGCCGTGCCGCTTGATGCATTGCTTGATCGCGCCGACCGCCATGGTCTGGCCGGCGGCCTGCTTGCTGATCGGCAGCGGATAGCGGAGCAGCGTGGCGTCAGCCCGGGCGCAGACGTCGGCGACCTGGACGGCCCAGGTCTCGCCGGCGACCAGGGCGGCGGCGTGGACCGCGACGCGGGCGATCGGCGTGGTGACGCAGTTGATCGCCTTGAACGCCGCCGCCTGCTGCTCACGCGCGGCGATCACGATCTGGCAGGGCACCTCGTCGTACCCGACGAGCAGCGCCGCCGTGGTGCGATGCTGCCCGTCGATGATCGCGAAGCGGCCGCCTTCGACGGGGGAGACGACCACGGGGGTGAAGCAGCACCACGAGAACATGCTGGCAATGCGTTCGACGTTCCTGCGACCCACACCGATGATCGGGCGCTGGTAGCTCGGGTCGATCGTCAGCGCGCTGATCTTCAACCATTGCAGCATCGGCGCCACCCCGGCGTCGACGTGACTGGGACGCGTGAACCCATCGGTAGAAATCGTATGCATGGCCTGCCCTCGAACGAATTCTCGCCTGTCGCGATCGATATCCCGGCTCCTGCCGGCTGCGATGTTTCCCTCGATCGTGTCCTGCAGCGGATCCGCGATGTTGATTTCAGGCGACGAAGTGACCAGTCGGTTCTGATCGCGCTTCGAAGCCCGTCCACGATCCGGATCGAGCATTTTGCCGTTTATTGATTTCTGCCAAATTGTATTTGACGAAAAACTGTATCCATTATGAGAAAAAGTCAATATTAACCTATATTAAACCAGACGTTGTGTTTGGGGCGGCCCTATAGTGGATTTTTGCCAGTTTCCAGGACACGCGCTGCGGATGGTCCGGTGCCTCGGAAGGGGCCGAGATGCCATCGTCGTCCGTCGATGATGTTCGGATTTTTGTGCTGGACGATCGCACGATGGCTGCAAATAGCGCTGCCGAATCGCTGAAGATCGTCATCGTCCGTGCAGGATTTTGATTTTATATCCATTGAAGCGTCATATGCTTGATTTCATAAATTAGAAATTTGATTGATATCTTTTTTTGAGGCTATGATATGCATGCGATAGCTCAGAGAAAGTGAGCGTAGAATGGGATTTCGGCCGGTATATGCAGCATTCGTAGTCGATGTTATGAAGCCGGATGACGCGGAGCGGAGCTTTGTCCCTCTCCTCCACACGCTTCCCGGGAGGCTCACTGGCAACGACCAGCGCCTGATTGGTCTTGAGAAACCCGACATCGAGTGCGCCGCGCTCCACGCGTCATCGGTTTACTGTTTTGAGGCGCGATTTAGCGTTTTGCACAGGGTTCTTGCGTCGATCGGTCAGATCCTCGCCCCACAACTGGAGGTCGACGGCGACCGTCTCGCGCGGGGGAACCCCGCCGTTCTGGCCGTCTCGCGTCGCGTGGGCGTTTCCTTGGCGTTCGGCGAATGGGTCCGAGCCGCGTCCGATCTCGCGGGCAGGCTCGGAAACACGGCCGAGCGTACTCCGGTGCGGGCGGACTCACCGACCAATCGATCGAGTGCCGCCTCTGGCGTCGACACGACCGATTCAGTGCCCTGCCACGTCGTCATCGCGGATCGGGTGGCTGCGAGCGACAAGCCGGCGGATCCCAAGGGTATTGCGGGCCATGCCTGGCTCGCCCAACCCTTCGCGAGCCGTGCCGTCAGGCCCTTCGCCGCGATGGCCGGCCGGGAGCGGCGGCGCCATGGCTGAGGCGAAGCCCTGGCTGCCCGCGAGCGGACGCTACCGCCTCGAGATCCTGTCGCGCGGCGCTCGCCTCTACCATCCGCAGGACCGCCAGATTCGAGCCCTGGCCAAGCGCGGGCTGATCGAACCCTTGCCGGAGGCCGACCCGGCCGGGGCCTGCCGCTGGACGATCACCGAGGCCGGGCTGGCCGCGCTGATGGCGTTCGTGCCCGCAAGCAAGATGGGGCCGTCGGGCAACCGCTGATGCTCCGCGAGCTTCGGCATCGGGGAACGCCCGACTCAGCCACCGGGCTCGACATCGAGCGTTCTCGCCGGACCCTCCAGCTCCTTGGCGACATCGTGGAGCACCTGCTCGACCAAAGGCGGCCACGGGACGTCGCAGGCCTGAAGCAGCTTCGCCGCATCGAGAAGCGCTTCGATCTGCGCCGGCAGGATCGGGCCGCCCACCATCTGCGCATAGCGGACCCGAGCCGCGAGAGCCGACGACAGCCGTACGACTTCCGAGCGTTTGTCCATCTATGGCTCCGGGGATTCGATCTTGTCGTAGTTCACCAAAGCGATGCTTTCGAAATGGTCGTCTCAAGGGTTGTTATTAAATATTTCACGACTCTCATTAAGTTGGATGTGAGATTTAATCAATTAATTAATTCTGATTTTTTATCCCCAGAAATCACAACTTGTAGCATTTTGGAGACGAGTAGGCAGTTAGGCTCGATAAATACTTTTCGATATATCGATAAAGAGTAGCATCAAAATCATGAACTACCTGGCGCGCGCTGTGCAACGAAGCCACTGCGAATGTCACGCACCTCGCGTCCGCGCGTTGCGCTCCGAGCGCCTACGCAGATCCAATAGCAGGACGGGAGTTACGCCACCGCCGCCGTGAAACGGAACCTAGACCGGCTCTGTCGAATGGTCGAGGACGAGGTTGGCGATTTCGAAGCGGTCGGGGAGGAACGCTGCAGGCTGCCGACGGCTCAGCGGACCCCAGCAGATGCGGCGCTGCAACGGCCCCGTGTCGGCGAGTTTCCCGCGCGTTCGCCCGGTTGCCGACCGTGGGTTCCCCCGGCCGATGCGAGAGACCACGACGATGGGCGAGATTTCGTTACGAAACACGTGGCTTCCGGTGTTCGTCGACCGCGCCGTGACGAACGTCGTCGACCGAGTCGATGACAGGACCATCTGGCGCGTCGTCGTGGCGGGCGCATGGCCGCCGCCCGGTGTTCGCATTGCTGTGTGGGAATGGCGCGCCCGAAAGGATTCGAACCTCTGACCCCCAGATTCGTAGTCTGGTGCTCTATCCAGCTGAGCTACGGGCGCCCTGCGGACCGGTCGGCGGTGGAGGCCTGTTCCGGTCGCGAGGGGGTGTCTAGAGGCTCGTTCCGCGCTTGGCAAGTGGGTATCGGCAAGTGGGTATCGGCGGCTGGGTTGGCGGAGCGGTCCCTTGCCGTCGCGCACGCGGCGCATCGATCCCATGGCTCGCGACGGCGCTCGCAACCGAGGCGTCGCTCGGGCCCGCGCATCGCCGAGCCCACCGTGCTGCCTTTGTGCCGTCCCCAGCGCATGGTATCCGAACGCGTCCGCGCGCCGGCGCGCGGCCGAGGTGGATACGGCAGAGCCGCCGCAGGCGGGCTGGGCGGCGTCCTGCCGGCGAGAGATGCTTTTTTAGGGTACGAGATCCGAATGATTGCGGCGGCCGAGACGGACGGCACCCTCGCGGGCTGGCGCTTCAGCGTCGCGCCGATGATGGATTGGACGGATCGCCATTGCCGGGCGTTCCATCGCGTGCTGTCGGCGCGGGCGCGGCTCTATACCGAGATGGTCACCACCGGCGCGGTCATCCACGGCCCGCGGGAGCGGCTGCTCGGGTTCTCGCGCGCGGAGCATCCGGTGGCGGTGCAGCTCGGCGGCTCCGAGCCGGCCGACCTCGCCGAGGCCGCGCGGATCGCGGAGGGCTACGGCTACGACGAGATCAACCTGAACGTCGGCTGCCCGTCGGACCGGGTGCAGAACGGGCGCTTCGGCGCCTGCCTGATGCTGGAGCCGGAGCATGTCGGCGCCTGCGTCGCGGCGATGAAGGCGGCGGTGCGG
This sequence comes from Methylobacterium sp. WL6, assembly GCF_008040095.1. Lineage (NCBI taxonomy): Bacteria > Pseudomonadati > Pseudomonadota > Alphaproteobacteria > Hyphomicrobiales > Methylobacteriaceae > Methylobacterium > Methylobacterium sp. WL6. The sequence goes on from NZ_VRVH01000028.1 coordinate 12,442, forward strand.
GTGCCGGTGACGGTGAAGTGCCGGATCGGCGTGGACGAGCAGGACCCGGAGCCGGCGCTCGACACGCTCGCCCGCGCGGTCGTCGCGGCCGGCGTCGACGGGCTGATCGTGCACGCGCGCAAGGCCTGGCTCCAGGGCCTGTCGCCGAAAGAGAACCGCGACGTGCCGCCCCTCGACTACGGCCGGGTGGTCCGCCTCAAGCAGGCATTTCCCGCCCTGCCGATCGCGGTGAACGGCGGCATCGCCACCGTGGCGCAGGCGAAGGCGCACCTGTCCGGCCTCGACGGCGTGATGGTCGGGCGCGCGGCCTACGGCGATCCGGCCGGGCTGATCGCGGTCGATCCCGAGCTGTTCGGGGCGCCGGCCCCGGTGGCGGACGCGTTCGAGGCTGTCGAGGCCTATGCCCCCTACGTCGCGGCGGCGTTGGAGGGCGGCGAGCGGCTCCATGCCATCACCCGGCACATGCTCGGGCTGTTCAACGGGCGGCCGGGCGCGCGGGCGTACCGGCGCCACCTCTCGACGGCGGGCGTCGAGGCCGCGGCCGACCTCGCGACCCTGCGCACGGCCGTGGCGCTGGTCTCGCGGGCGTTGCCGGAGCGGGACGCCGCCTGATCAGCGCCCGCGCAGAATCAGCCGGTCGCCGCGGACCTCGTAGCCGGCGAGCCGCGTCAGGAAGCTCTGCCCGAGCAGGTTGCCGTCGAGGGCGCCCGGCTTGGCGACGAGCGCCGGGACGCGCCGTTCCGTGATCGGGCCGATGGCGAGCGCGTCGAGCGTGGTCGGCGCGGCGTAGGCGATGCCGTTCGCCGTCGCGACGCGGACGGTGAATGCGCCGGGTTCCGGGTGAAGGCCGAGCGCCGCGGCGTTCTCCGCGGTGAGGACGACCGCGCTGGCGCCGGTATCGAAGGCGAAGCTCTGGCTCCGCCCATCGATCTGCGCCTCGACCAGGAATGCGCCGTCCGACCGGCGCGTGATCGTCACCGTGCCCCCGGGGCCGATCGTCGGGGAGCCGGGGCGCAACGCACCGGTCACCCGCGCGCCGACCTCCTGCAGCGGCTCGCGATAGACGTAGCCGACGATGCAGGCGAGCCCGAGGCCGCACCAGAGCAGCAGCGCCTGGAGGTTCTTTCCGGGGGCGCCGGCGAATTGCCGCCAGAACCCGGCGACCACCAGCGCGAGGATGCCGGCGCCCCAGGCGAGGCCGGCGAGCTGGTCGGGCTCGATCGCCCCGGCGATCCGGCCGCCGTCGGTCGCGACCAGCACGGCCACCACCAGGCCGATCGCGATCAACGCGAGGATCGTCATGCCGGCGTTCCGGCCACCGCGAGACCGGCCCCCCGCAACCGGGCCGGGAGCCCTGCCATGATCGCGCGGCGCTGCGGCTCGGAGAGCGAGCCCCACAGCCCGATCTCGTCGCGCGTCCGGCCGCAGCCGATGCACAGGCCGCTCGGCCCGTCGAGGACGCAGACCTTGGTGCACGGGCTCGAGGGTTTGCCGGACGACGTCGGGATGGGCGGGTTCATGCCGCGTCCATGCCCGCTTCGTGGCCCCGCGATCAAGCTCAGACCGTGGCCAGCAGGGCGATCAGGGCCCCGATCTCCGCGACCTGCTGGCAGGCTCCGACGACGTCGCCGGTCTGCCCGCCGATCTTCCGCCGGGCGATGCGCGTCATGGCGAGGGCGGCGAGCGGCGCCAGCACCACCATCGCGAGGATGCCGGAGAACGGCAGGCCGAGCGGCCGCGCCAGCAATGCCAGCACCAATCCGATGCCGATGGCCGTGCCCGTCGCCGCCCGGCTCGGGCGGCCGACCGCGGCGGACAAGCCCTCGGGCCGGGCCGGCGCGAGCAGCACCATCGGCGCGAGCGCTGCGACCCGCGACAGGATCGCGGCGAGGGCGAGGCCGGTGGCGGCGGCCGTGCCGGTCCGATCCAGGAGGGTGGCGAGCGCGCCGATCCGGAGCGCCAGCGACAGCATCAGCGCGACGCCGCCATAAGCGCCGATGCGGCTGTCCTTCATGATCTCGAGCCTGCGCTCCGGCGTCGCGCCGCCGCCGAACCCATCGGCGACGTCGGCGAGGCCGTCCTCGTGCAGCGCACCGGTGAGCATCACCGCGACGGCGACGGCGAGCGTCGCCGCGACGAAGGGCCCGAGGTCGATCCACCATCCGGCGATCAGCACGAGGGCCGGCGGCAGCGCCAGGATCAGGCCGGCCAGCGGCAGCATCCGCGGGATCGTCCGGAAGTCGGGGACGGCATGCGGATCGGGCTCGCCCGGAAACCTCGGCAGCGGCAGGCGCGAGTAGAAGCGCAGGCACGCCGCCAGATCGTGCAACAGGTCGCGGCCCGGCCAGTCGGCCTCGCCGCGGAACGGTCCGCCCACCATCACGCCGCCTTCGCTCGCAATCGGCCTTCGTCCGCACGCAGCCTTCACCCGCGCGTCCCGCACCACTATAGCTCGCGGGAACGGCGCGCCCGTCCACCGGCGCAAGCCCGCCCACAACAATCCTTCGGACCCGATGACCGACCCGACCCCGTTCGCGGATATCCGCCGCCTGATCGAGACGATGCCCGGCCCCGATCGCGATGCGACCGCGGCGATCGCGGCGCGCGAGGCGCGGCTGACGAAGCCCGCCGGCGCGCTCGGGCGAATGGAGCAGCTCGTCGCCTGGCTCGGGGCGTGGCAGGGCAAGGCGATGCCGACGCTGGACCGGCCGCTGGTCTGCGTGTTCGCCGGCAGCCACGGCGTGACGAAGCGCGGCGTCTCGGCCTTCCCCGATGCGGTGAATCGCCAGATGCTCGAGAACTTCGCCGCGGGCGGGGGAGCGATCAACCAGATCTGCGCCGCCTACGGCCTCGGCTTCAAGGTGTTCGACCTCGCCATCGACCTGCCGACCGGCGACATCACGCAAGACGCGGCCCTCGACGAGAAGGCCACCGTCGCGACCATGGCGTTCGGCATGGAGGCGGTGGCCGCCGGCACGGATTGCGTCGGTGTCGGCGAGATGGGCATCGGCAACACCACGATCGCCGCCGCGATCTACGCCGCCCTGTTCGGGGGAGCGCCGTCGCACTGGGTCGGGCGCGGCACCGGCTTGGACGAGGCCGGGATCGCGCGGAAGGTCGCGGCGGTGGAGGCCGCGCTCGCCCACCATGCCGGCCATCTCGACGACCCGCTCGAGGTCCTGCGCCGCCTCGGCGGCCGCGAGGTCGCGGCGATGGCCGGCGCGATCCTGGCCGCGCGGCTGCAGCGGGTGCCGGTGGTGCTCGACGGCTACGTCGCGACCGCCGCCGCGGCGGTGCTGCACGCGCTCGACCCGCGCGCGCTCGACCATTGCCTCGCCGGCCACGTCTCGGCCGAGGGCGCCCATGCGGAGGTGCTGGAACGCCTCGGGCTGGTGCCGCTGCTGGCCCTCGGCATGCGGCTCGGCGAGGGCTCGGGCGCCGGCATGGCGGTGGGCCTGCTGAAGGGCGCGCTCGCCTGCCATCGCGACATGGCGACGTTCGAGCAGGCCGGGGTCTCGGGCAAGGCCGGCGTCTCGGGCAAGGCGGAGTAGCAGGATGAAGATCACCCAGGCTTTCACCTTCGAGGCGGCCCACCGCCTGCCGAACGTGCCCGAGACCCACCGCTGCCACCGGATGCACGGGCATTCCTACCGCGTCGAGCTGACGGTCGCCGGCCCGGTCGACCCGCGGACCGGCTGGGTGGTCGACTTCTTCGACATGGAGGCGATCTTCGCGCCGGTGCTGCTCCGGCTCGATCATTACTGCCTCAACGAGGTCGAGGGTCTGGAGAACCCGACCGCCGAGAACATCGCGGCCTGGATCTGGCATCGCACGAAGGACGGCCTGCCGGGCCTCAGCTCGGTGAAGGTGTTCGAGACGCCGATGTCCTGGGCGGAGTACGACGGTGACTGACGAGCGCGCGCTGGTCCTGTTCTCGGGCGGCCAGGATTCCGCCACCTGCCTCGCCTGGGCGCTCGACCGGTTCGCCCATGTCGAGACGCTGGGCTTCGACTACGGCCAGCGCCACCGGATCGAGCTCGACGGCCGCGACGCGCTCCGCGACGGGATCGTCGGCATCCGCCCCGACTGGGCGGAACGGCTGGGCCAGGACCACACCCTGGCCCTCGACGCGCTCGGGCAGGTCTCGGAGACGGCGCTGACGCGCGAGACGACGATCGGCTTCGAGGCCGGCGGGCTGCCGAACACCTTCGTGCCGGGCCGCAACCTCGTCTTCCTCACCTTCGCCGCCGCTCTGGCCTATCGAAGGGGCCTGCGGCACGTCGTCGGCGGCATGTGCGAGACCGACTATTCCGGCTACCCGGATTGCCGCGACGACACGATCAAGGCGCTGCAGGTCGCGCTCAACCTCGGCATGGAGCGACGCTTCGTGCTGCACACCCCGCTCATGTGGCTCGACAAGGCCGAGACCTGGCGCCTCGCCGAGCGCCTGGGCGGACGGCCGCTGGTCGATCTGATCGTCGAGGACAGCCACACCTGCTACCTCGGCGAGCGCGGCGCGCGCAACGCCTGGGGCTACGGCTGCGGCACCTGCCCGGCCTGCGCCCTGCGGGCCTCCGGCTACGCCCGCTTCGTGGCCGACGCACCCGGGAAATCGGGCCAGAACGCCGCCGCTTGACAGGGCGCCCGCGTCAGCGGGTTTGGACGATCACCCCGTACCAGCCGAGGCCCGCATAGGTCTCGTAGCCGGGGGTGCGGTGGAAGGCGGTGACGGCCGAGCCCTGCACCACGCCGTTGGCGCTTCCCTTCGGATCGAAGGCCAGCGTCTCGCTCAGCACGCCCCGGTCGTCGGAGGCGGCGAGGACGCGGCGGTCCGCATCCACGAGCAGCACCCGCGTGCGGGCACGATCCTGCGGCGAGACCCGCACGCCTGCTACGATCGCCCGCGCCTGCGGTTCCCAGTCGAAGTGGATCGCCAGGACGCCGGCCGGCACCCCGTCCGCTCGCCCGCCCGCGCGGATGCTCGCGCAGTACGTCGCGACCTGCGCCCCGCCGAGACGCGCCTCGCGCCGCACGTTGCCGGAGACGTAGTCGTCGCCGCTGCGCAGGACGGTGGCCTCTCGGAACCAGGGCTCGTCGGCGACGCTGTCGCCGCGCACCCCGGGATACCGATCCGGCCTGCCGACGGCGAGGATGCGTCCGTCGCGGTCGCAGACCCAGAGGTCGAGATAGACCGTGTAGGCGGACAGGATCACGCCGAGGCGTGCGCACGCATGGGCCGCGGTCGCTTCGCCGGGCTCGGTCACGCAGGCCACCAGGGCCGCATCCGTCGCCCACCAGCGCACGTCGCAGGTCCGCTCGTAGAGATTGCGGTCGACGAGCTCGATCGCATTGAGGGCGAGATCGATCATGCGCTCGCCCTGGGCCTGGACGGCCATCGCGCCGACGGTGCGGCCGAGCTCGCCGATATGCCCGGACAGCTGCGTCTCCAGCTCGCGGGCGAGGCTCTCGATCTCGGCGCCGATGCCGCGGACCTCCTGTGCCACCACAGAGAAACCCTTGCCGTGCTCACCGGCATGGGCCGCCTCGATCAGCGCGTTGAGCGCAAGGATCTTCGCCTGCGCGGTGATCTGGTGGATGCGCCCGATCTTCTCCTGTGCCACCCGGCTGACCCCGGCGGTCAGGGTCGAGATCGTCGCCAAGGTCGGCGCCGGCTCGACCGCCGCGTCCGCGGCTCGGCCGACGATCTTCGAGGCGGAGACGGGCATGCGGGTCGGCTCGGGTTCGGATCGCGGGTCGTGACTTAATACCTAGACGCGCCGAGTGAAAAAGACTTTAATCTGACCGAAGAGCCGGGCGGCGCTGCTTTCAATCCGGCCGCCGCTGTCAGCGGCGCGAAACCCGTCCGTCTCGGGCGGCCATCGTTCGCGAGCCGGGTCAGCGCAGGCGGTCGGTTAGCGCGGTCAGCGTCCCGGCGAAGGCTTCGGGCCCGCCGAGCAGCCGCTCCAGCAGCAGGGCGCCTTCGAGCGTCGCCACCACCAAGCGGGCATGGCGCGCGGGGTCGAGCCCGGCCCGGATGCTCCCATCTGCCTCGCCGTCGCGAAACACCTGCTCCAGCCACGTCAGGTGATGGGCGAAGAACGCGCCTACGTCGCCCCGCAGCCGTTCGGGCAGCGCGTCTCCCTCCGTGGCGAGCGCGGCGCAGAGGCAGCCGAGCCCCTGCTCGACACCGCCGAGATAGAGCCGGCCGTAAGCCGCGATCCGGTCGATGCCGGCCGGGTGCGTTGCGCAGATGTCGGCGAGGGCCACGTCGTAGCGTTCGCCGTAGGCCGCCACCAGCGCCGCGCCGAGATCGTCCTTGGTCCGGAAGTGATGGTGGATGCTGGCCTTGCGGATGCCGACCACCTCGGCGAGGTCGGCGTAGCTGAAGCCGGACCAGCCGCGCCCGCGCACCAGCATCTCGGCCTGAAGCAGCAACTCGGCGCGGGTGTCTCGCATCGCAGGGTCGGAAACCGTATTCGCAGCGCGCCGCCGGGCAGCACGTTCCCCCCCTTGTGGCACTTGACGCCGAAGAAATCTACCTACTAGATGGTTGGAACAATAAGTCAGGAGGTCCCGCATGTCGGGAACGGCTCAGCGCCACGCCCATGCCCGCCGCAGGAATTCCTGGCGATGAGCGCCGTGCTGACGCGCCGCGCCGCGCTCTTCGGCGGGTTCTGCCTGTGCTGCCTTCCGAAGCCCGGCTTCTCGGCCGAGTCCTTCGCGATGGAGGAGGTCGGGCCCGGCATCTTCATGCGCCGCGGACCGAACGCCGACGCGACGCCCGAGAACGACGACGCGATCGCCAACATCGGCTTCATCGTCGGCAAGGAGGCCGTGCTGGTCACGGAGTCGGGCGGCAGCCTCGCCGACGGGCAATGGCTCCGCTCCGAGATCGTGAAGCGCACCTCGAAGCCGATCCGGCACGTGGTCATCACCCACGTCCATCCGGACCATTGCTTCGGCGCCGCGGCCTTCCTGGCCGACAAGCCCAACGTCATCGGCCATGCCCGCCTGCGCGAGGCGCTCGACGCGCGGGGCGACTATTACCGCCAGCGGCTCGTCGACATCCTCGGCGCCGACAAGGCCGGCAGCGTCGTCTACCCGACGCAGGAGGTGAAGGACGGGGCCGAGGTCGACCTTGGCGATCGCACCCTGCGCTTCGCTGCACACGCCACCGCGCACACCTCCTGCGATCTCTCGATGATCGACAGCGCCAGCGGCCTGCTGTTCACCGGCGACCTGCTCTCGGTCGGCCGCATCCCCTCGCTCGACGGCAACCTCAACGGGTGGCTGAAGGAGATCGAGGGCTTGCGGGGCTCGGGCGCGACCCGGGCGGTCCCCGGCCACGGCCCGGTGTCCGTCGCGCTGGCGCCGGGGCTCGATGCGCTCGCCGGCTATCTCACCACGCTGCGCGACGAGACCCGCAAGGCCATCGCCGCCGACGTGTCGATCGAGAAGGCAGTGGGGACCGTCGCGCAGTCCGAGCGCGGCAAGTGGGACCTGTTCGACAGCTACAACGGCCGCAACGTTACCGAGGCCTACAAGGAGCTCGAGTGGGAATGAGGCCCGGCACGACTTATCTTTCACGCCATCGGAGGAACGCCATGAAGTCCGCCCTTTCGTTGATCCTGAGCGCGAGCCTGTCGGCCGCCATCCTCGCCGGCCCGGTCCTGTCCGGACCCGTCCTGGCGGCCGGTGCCTCGGACACCGACGCGGAGCGCGCCGCGCGCTGGCAGGAGATCGCCAAGTCGGTGTTCGGCGACCGCAAGATCGCGCCGACCGACACCCTCATCCGGATCGACGCGCCGACCCGCGCGATGGATGCGGCGCTGGTGCCGATCACCCTGACCATGCCGGAGAAGGACAAGATTAAGGCGGTGCACTTCGTCATCGACGACAACCCGTCGCCCTACGCCGCGCACTTCACCTTCGGCCCGGCCGCCGACCCGAGCGAGCTGAAGCTCCGGGTGCGCGTGAACAATTACACCAACGTCCACGCCGTCGCCGAGACGAAGGACGGCGGCCTCTACGAGGCGGTCAAGTTCGTGAAGGCCTCGGGCGGCTGCTCGGCTCCCATGGGCATGAGCGACGAGGAGGCGATGAAGGGCATGGGCGACATGCGGATGAAGTTTTCCGGCGAGGCCCAAGCGGGCAAGCCCGTCGAGGCGACGCTGATGATCCGCCACCCGAACTTCTCGGGCATGCAGATGAACCAGGTGACCCGCGACTACACGCCGGCGCGCTACATCAACAAGCTCGTCGTCACCGCCGGCGACAAGACCGTGTTCACCATGGACGGCGACATCTCGATCGCCTCGAACCCGGTGATCAATTTCGGCCTCATCCCCGAGCCCGGCAAGCCGATCAAGGTCGCCGCCACCGACAGCCAGGGCGGCTCGTGGGAGCACAGCTTCAACGCGCCGAGCCCGAGCAACTGATGCCCGCGCGCCGATCCCATCGCCTGATCCGCGTCGGCACGGCGCTCGCCGCCGCGGGTCTCCTCGCCGCGGCGCCGGCGGACTCGCCGGTGAACGTGCCGGAGCCGGCGGGCCTGCACGAGGGCGTGCAGCAGGGCTACACGCCGAAGACCCTGAGCGGCGCCGTCGTCGTCGACATCGCCGCCCTCGACGCGCTGATGCCGAAGCAGCCGCTGCTGATCGACGTGGCTTTGGCCGACCGGAAACCCGCGAACTTTCCGGCGGACCGGCCCTGGCTTCCGGCCCACCGCTCGGTGCCCGGCGCCGTCTGGATGCCGAATGCGGGGGCGGCGCCCCTCGATCCCGCACGGGAGGACCTGTTCCTGAAGCGGGTCGAGGCGCTGAGCGGCGGCGACAAGGCGAAGCCCATCGTCACCTTCTGCCATCCCGATTGCTGGGGCAGCTGGAACGCCGGCAAGCGTCTCGTCCGGCAGGGCTACACCGCGGTGCACTGGTTCCCCGACGGGATCGAGGGCTGGCAGGACAAGCACGAGACCGCGGTGGTCCGAGAGGACCCCGAATGGGCGCGCAAGCCCATCTCCACCGGCGAGCGCTAGCGCCTTCGCGAGCGCGCCGCATGCCGGCTCGCGTGGACGCGTCCCGCCCGGCCGAGCCTGACACCCTCCCGCAAAGGAAAAGCGGCGGGCGGGATTCTCGGCGCCGGACGGTGTAGAGGAGGCGCGCGGGCGATCCTGATCGGCCGCGAGCCTCCGGCCCGTCAGCCGCGGGCGAGGTGACGAGAACGGAGTCCAAGACCATGTCGCAGGTCGTGCAGTCGCGGCGCGTGATGGCGGTGGATCTGGCCAAGCGGAAGGCCGAAGGCGTCAAGATCATCGCGCTGACCGCCTACCACGCCCACACCGCCAGCATCCTCGATCCGTTTTGCGACTTCATCCTCGTCGGCGACTCGCTCGGCATGGTGATGCACGGCCTCGAATCGACCCTGCCGGTCACGCTGGAAATGATGATCCTCCAGGCCCAGGCGGTGATCCGCGGCACCTCGCGGGCGCTGGTGGTGGTCGACATGCCGTTCGGGTCCTACGAGGCGTCGCGCGAGCAGGCGTTCATGAACGCGGCGCGGGTGCTGAAGGAGACCGGGGCCGGCGCGATCAAGATGGAAGGCGGTGCCCGCTTCGCCGACACCGTCGCGTTCCTGACCCAGCGCGGCATTCCGGTGATGGGCCATATCGGCCTGACGCCGCAATCCGTGAACACCATGGGCGGTTTTCGCGTCCAGGGCCGCGGCCCGGACGGCGAGCGCATCCTGATGGAGGATGCCCGCGCGATCAGCGAGGCCGGCGCCTTCGCGATCGTGCTGGAAGGCATCGTCGAGCCGGTGGCCAACGCCATCGCCCGGTCGCCGGCCGTGACCGCGCCGACGATCGGCATCGGCGCCTCTGCGGCCTGCGACGGCCAGATCCTGGTGCTTGAGGACATGCTCGGCCTGAGCGATCGGGCGCCGAAATTCGTGAAGAGCTTCGGCTCGCTGCGCGCCCACATCGAGGAGGCGGTGCGCACCTACGCCGACGAGGTCCGGTCCGGGCGCTTCCCCGCCGAGGATCACACCTACGGGCCGCGTTGAGGGCCGGTTCACCCTGTTCGGGGCGAAAACCCTCGGTCGCGCATACCGGGCGATCGATCGGGCATGGTCGTGCGTTAACCTCCCGATCATTCGGAGACGGCATGGACGCGCGCTGCATCACCCTGAACAACGAGGCGGTCCGCATCGGATCGGAGCGGCTGCTCAGCCACCTCCGCAGCGAGGGCCTGAATTACGACCTCTGGGTCACCGGCACCGATTGCGGGAGCACGGTGCACCTGCGGGTCGACGACCTCACCGACAGCCTGGACAGCCGGATCCGCGCGGTGCTGGTCGGAACCGCCACGACGCTGGACCTCGCGACCCGGCCCCACGCGTAAGGCGCGACGCCGTCGATTGACGCATCCCGGTCGATCCCCGACAAGGCGGCCGCCCGACGCTCGGTCCGAGCGGCGCGGCATCCCCCCGCCGCGCCGCCCCGGCCGATGCTGTTCAACTCCTTCGTCTTCCTCCTCGCGTTCCTGCCCGCGGCGCTCGCGCTGCACGCCCTCGTCGAGCGCCATCGGCCGGGCCTGCGGCTGCCGCTGCTCGTCCTGCTGTCGTTCGTGTTCTACGGCTGGTGGGACGTGCGGTTCGTGCCGCTGCTGCTCGGCTCGATCCTGGCGAACTGGCTCGTCGCCCGCGCCTTCGTCAGGGCGCCGACCCGCTGGCTGATCCCGGGTGCGATCGCGGCGAACCTCGTCGTCCTGGCGCTGTTCAAGTACCTCGATTTTATCGCCGACCTCGCCGGCCTGATCCCGGGGATCGAGGCGCCGCGGCTCGGCTGGGTGCTGCCACTCGGGATCTCGTTCTTCACCTTTCACCACATCATGTACCTGACCGACCTTCGGGCCGGCCGCGCGCCGGCCTTCGGGCTGACCAAGTACGCGCTCTACATCGCCTTCTTCCCGCAGGTTCTCGCCGGCCCGCTCGTGCGCTGGAGCGAGATCATGCACCAGTTCGACGAGCGCCCCTATGCGCGCCCGGATGCGGCGGAGCGGATCTGCCGCGGACTGATGCTGCTCACCGTCGGCCTGTCGAAGAAGGTCTTCTTCGGCGATCCGCTGGCGGGCTACGTCAACCCGGTGTTCCAGGCCGCCGCCGCCGGCAAGGCGGTGACGACCGCCGAGGCGTGGCAGGCCACCCTCGGGTTCACCTTCCAGATCTACTTCGACTTCTCGGGCTACACCGACATGGCGCTGGGCATCGCGCTGCTGTTCGGGCTCGTGCTGCCGCAGAACTTCGACGTGCCGTACCGGTCGGCGTCGCTGCGCGACTTCTGGCGGCGCTGGCACATGACGCTGTCGCGGTTCCTGCGCGACTACCTCTACATTCCGTTCGGCGGCAACCGCCGCGGCCTCGCCATCCAGGTCGCGGCCCTGTTCGCGACGATGACGCTCGGCGGCCTCTGGCACGGGGCCGGGCTGACCTTCGTCGCCTGGGGAGCGCTGCATGGGGCCGGCCTCGGGGCGGGCATCCTGTTCCGCCGGGCGAACCTTCGGATGCCGATGGTCCTCGGCTGGGCGCTGACGTTCCTGTTCGTGGTGCTGACCTGGGTGCTGTTCCGCGCCACCAGCTTCGAGGCGGCGCTGATCGTGTTCAAGGGGCTGGCCGGCTTCGGTCCGTCCGGCACCGGCTTCAAGTGGCGGACCATCGCCGTCGCCGCGGCCGTGGCGACGGTCGGGCCGAGCGCCTGGGCCGCGGTCCACCGCATGCCGCCGAGCCGGCTCATCGCCGCCGCCTTCGCGCTGCTGTTCGTCGTCGTGCTCCTGAAGATCGGCGACGACGGCAATTACGACTTCATCTATTTCCAGTTCTGAGCCGATGCGGACCCCGTCGCCCGACACGGCCTGGCACGATTTCGCCCGCACCGCCGTGCTGACGGCGATCGGCCTCCTGTACGGCTACCTCGCCCTCGCGATCGCGATCGATCCCTACGACAGCGGGCGCTCCACGCTGTTCTCCGTCGGCGGCGTCCGGCCCCAGGGGCCGCGCACCGCGCTCGCGGTCCGCGGGCGCGACCCGGCCTTCACGGGGGCCGTCATCGGCAATTCGCACATCCAGCTCGTCGAGCCGGCCCGCCTCTCGGCCGCCACCGGCATTCCGTTCGTGCAACTCTCCGTGCCGGCGACGGGCCCGGGCGAGCAGCTGCTGGTTCTCGACTGGTACCTGCGCCATCATCCGAAACCCGCCGCCTTGGTGATGGCGGCCGACGACTTCCTGTGCACCGACGATCCGGCGCTGCCGCCCGGCAAACCGTTCCCCTTCTGGCTCCTGGAACGCGACCCCGTCGCCTACGCCTTCGGCCTGCTGCGCTTCAACGTGGCCCAGGAGGTCGTCGGCCGGATCGGGTGGCTGCTGCGCAGGAAGCGGCCGATGGCCCGCGCCGACGGGTGGTGGGATTACGAGCCGGATTATCTCAAGCTCGGGTTCGGCGGCGGCGACCGGCGCGCGCCGAGCGCGGGGCCGCCCGTGCCGGACACCCCCGATCCGCACAAGGCCGGCCCGTTCCCCGCGGCCGCGCGCCTGACCGTGATGCTTGCCCGCGTCCCACCCGCGACCCCCGTCGTGCTGGTGTTTCCGCCGATCCATGCCTCGGCCCTGCCGCGCCCGGGGACCGCCCGCGCGGCGGCCGAGCAGGCCTGCAAGGCCGCCATCGCGGCGGCGGTCGCGACACATCCGCTCGGCAGCGTGCTCGACGAGCGCCGCGACACGCCCGAAACGCACGAGGATGCGCAGTTCTTCGACCAGAGCCATTACCGGCACCCGATCGCCCGGGCGCTTACCGATGCCGTCGCCGCGGCGATCGTCCGCCTTCGCGGTCCGTCGGCAATCCACGATTGAGCAAACCAATCTCCGTCGCACGCGCGCGACCGTGGCACCTTTGCCGCATCAATTGGCGCAGCGTGTGCAAGCACCGCAGCTTGAACGCGGGTGCGTTGTAGCAGCAATCCACCTCGACTATACGGCAGGCAATTATCGCCGCGGACCGGCCGTACGGGACTATGGAAGGGCGACGAATGGCGAAGGTGACGCTGGAGGACGGCTACGTTCCGTCCGACGACGAGCCCTTCATGAACGAGCGTCAGCGCGAGTATTTTCGGCGCAAGCTGCTCGGCTGGAAGAGCGACATCCTGCGCGAGGCGCAGGACACCCTGGTTGCGCTGCAGAGCGAGAACGAGAACCACCCCGACCTCGCCGACCGCGCCTCGTCGGAGACCGACCGGGCGATCGAGCTGCGGGCCCGCGACCGGCAGCGCAAGCTCACCGGCAAGATCGATGCGGCCTTGGCGCGGATCGAGGACCGCTCCTACGGCTATTGCGAGGAGACCGGCGAGCCGATCTCGCTGCGCCGGCTCGATGCCCGGCCGATCGCGACCCTGTCGCTGGAAGCGCAGGAGCGCCACGAGCGCCGCGAGCGCGTCTACCGCGACGACTGAAGTCTCTCGCGGTGCAGCATGCAGTTTTTCAGTAACCGGACGGTCTCGACTGTGCCGTCGCCCTGAAATCGCAAGCTGAGCCGCGGGAACCCTCGGGCTTGACCGTGCTTTACCCGATCACATCATCGGAGGCACGTCCATGGACAACGATGTTCTGATTCCGGTCCTCGCCATCGGAACGATCGTGGTCGCGACGGTGATCGCGGTCTGGCAGCGGACGCGCGTCGCGAAGATCAAGCACGATCCCACCCGCTCGGCGGTGATCTCGGGGCACGGCGAGGCGCCGCGCCCCAACCGGCCCGGCACCGAGCACACCTGATCGGAGCGTTCGGCCCTGATCAGAACGGCAGCAGGATGTCGACGATCTGCTGGCCGTAACGCGGCTGCTGCACGTCGGTGATCTGGCCGCGGCCGCCATAGGCGATGCGCGCCTGGGCGATCTTGGTCGATTCGATGGTGTTGTCCGACTCGATGTCCTCCGGGCGGACCACGCCGGCCACGATCAGCTCGCGCACCTCGAAGTTGATCCGGATCTCCTGCTTGCCCTCGACCACCAGGTTCCCGTTGGGCAGGACCTGTGTCACGATCGCGGCGACGTTGGTCGACACGGTCTCGTTGCGCTGGACCGAGCCGACGCCGTCGTTCGAGGAGCTCGACGTGGCGGCGAGCAGCTTGTCGGGCGACACGCCGGCGGCGAGCACGGCGGCGTTCTTCTCCAGGCCGCCGGCATTCGGCAAGCCGAAATTCTCGGTGTTGCTGCGCGAGCGCTTGGTCTCGTTCGAGATATTGGCCTGATCCGTGACGTTGACCTTCACGGTGACGAGGTCGCCGATCCGCGCGGCGCGCTGGTCCTTGAAGAAGGCGCGCGAGCCGGTGCGCCAGAGCGAGTTCGGCGCATACGAGACCGGCTGCACGTCGGGCATCGGCAGGCGGACCGGCTTGTAGCCGGCCTGCGCCGTCGGATCCTCGATCGCCGACAGGTTGGGCTGCGCGCCGACCTGGGACAGGCGGTCCATGGTGTTGCAGGCGCCGAGCCCGGCGCAGGCGACCAGCGCCGCGGCGAGGGGCAGGGCGCGGCGCGGGGAGCGCGAAGGATGACGCATCGGATCGTCTCTGCCTGATCTTGATGGGTGCGGTCAGCGAAGCGTGGTCGGCGGCTCGGCGCTCGCCTGCCGCTGCGGCGGGGCCGGGCCGACCGAGACGCGGCCCGGGCCGATCACGATCGCCTGGAGAACCTTCTTCGAGGCGATGTTGACGACGTTGACCGTCGCGCCCAGCCGTCCGGCATCGGTGGCCTGGCCGCGCATCGCCAAGCTGATGCCGGGGGATTCGTAGACGATGGTCACCGCCTCGCCGCGGGCGACGAGTTCCGGCGGGGCGGTATCGCCGGTGCGGAGGATCGCGCCCTGGCTCAGCGTGCGCTGCGCGACCTCGCCGACCAACGTCGCGCCCGAGGCCAGCGCGTCCGGCGGCGAGCCCTCCCGCGGGCGGCGCTCGATCGTCAGGTCGGCGGCGGTGACCGGCTCGCCGCGGTTGAGGGTGCGGTTGACGATGGCGACGTCGCGCATCTCGATCACCACGCCGGAGACCCGCAGAGAGGCCCGGCGCTCGCCGAGCGTCATCAACCCGCCGACGCGGCGCGAGCGCGGATCGTAGTTGAGATCGAGGGCGACGACCTGGCCGTCGAGATCGACCGGCGCCAGCAGCATCGGCCCGTCCCCGTCGAGGCGCACGCTCACCGATTTCGCGTCGACGCCGTAAGCGGTCTCGAGCGCACGGCGCAGCGCCGCCTCGATCTCCTGGGCCCCGACCCGGCGCGCGGCGCGCTGCACCGCGACCTGGAGCCGGCCGCCCGTCTCGACGGCGCCGAGATTGAGGGCCGCGACCGCCTCGAGGATGCGGCGGGCCTGGATCGTGCCGGTGGCGCCGAGCGCGGGCGCCCGGAACAGCGGGCGCTTGGCCGCCGAGCTCGGTGCGCCTTCGACGAGATCCTCGAGGGTGAGCACGTCGCCGCGCGCGGTGACGTCGCCGCGCAGGCGCATCGCCTCGTCGGCGAACGCCGGCAGCGTGTAGGCGCCGAGCACGGCCAACGCGAGGAAGGCGAAGGCCGCGCGCAGCAGCACGGCGACGCCGAGCGGGGCGGTGCGCAGGCCGGCGGAACGCGTGATCGGCCGCAGCTCGGCCTCCTGGCGCGGTTCGTCGTAGGCGGGGGAATGGAACATGACCGTCGGGCTCCGGGCGGCGCTAGCTGCGGAACATCTGCGAGGTGGTGGAGAGCATCTGGTCGGCGGCGGTGACGACCTTCGAGTTCATCTCGTAGGCGCGCTGCGCGGCGATCAGCGACGAGATCTCGGTGACGGCGTTCACGTTCGCCTCTTCCAGGTACGATTGCTGGAGGTTGCCGAAGCCCTCGCCGCCGGGCAGCCCACTGACCGCCGGACCCGAGGCCGCGGTCTCGATGAACAGGTTGTCGCCGATCGATTCGAGGCCGGTCTTGTTGACGAAGCGGGCGAGCTGGAACTGGCCGAGCGATTGCGGTGCGGTCTGCCCGGGCAGCGTCGCCTGCACCGCGCCGGTGGCGCTGATGGTGACGGCGGTGGCGGTGTTCGGCACGGTGATGCCGGGATCGACGAGGTAGCCGTCCCGGGTGACGAGCTGCCCCTGCGCCGACAGGTCGAAGGAGCCGTCGCGGCTGTAGGCGGTGCGCCCGTCCGGCATCGTCACGCGGAAGAAGCCCTCGCCGCGGATCGCGACGTCGTAATCCTTCTCCGTCGAGGTCAGCGTGCCCTGCGACATGATGCGGGCGGTCGAGACCGTCTTCACGCCCGAGCCGATGGCGAGGCCGGCCGGAAGCTGCGTGTTCTGGTCCGAGGTCGAGGCGCCGGCGCGGCGCAGGTTCTGGTAGAGCAGATCCTGGAAATGCGGCTGCTGGCGCTTGTAGCCCGTGGTGCGAAGGTTGGCGATGTTGTTCGAGATGACCTGGACGTTGAGTTCCTGGGCCGCCATGCCGGTGGCGGCGGCGTAGAGCGCGCGCATCGTCTAGCTCCCGCTCAGGCGACGTCGGCGAGGCGGCGGATCGCCGTGCCCCGCAGATCGTCGAGCCGCGTGATCACGCTGGAGACCATGGCGTAGGTCCGGTTTACGTCCATCAGCCGGGTCATCTCGAGCACCGGGCGCACGTTCGACTTCTCCAGCGCACCCGATTCGAGGCGCCCCCTGATCCCCGCGGGCTGCGGCTGCGCGCTCGATTCGTAGAGGTTGGCGCCGGCATTGGTCAGGGTCTGCGGGTTGGCGAAGGTCACGAGCCGCACCTTCCCGCGCACGCCGAGATTGGTGGAGACCGTGCCGTCGGGGCCGATCGAGAGCCCGGTCTCCTGCGGGTTGACGGTGATCGGGCCGCCCTCGCCCTGCACCGCGTAGCCGTCGCTGGTGACGAGGGTGCCCTGCGCGTTCACCTCGAAGGCGCCGTTGCGGGTGAAGCGCACGCCCTGCGGCGTCTGCACCGAGAAGAACGCCTCGCCCTGGATCGCCACGTGGGTCGGGTTGCCGTCGGGCTCGATCGCGCCCTGCCCGAGGTCGAGCGCGGTGCCCTGGTCGATCACGTAGGAGAGGCGGCGATCCGAGCCGGCGAAGGTGTCCGCGCTCGCCGTCGGCATCAGGTATTCCTGGAAGCGCGTCGAACGGCCCTTGAAGCCTGTGGTTGAGACGTTGGCCATGTTGTTGGCGATGACGTCGAGCTCGCGCTGAAGCGCCATTTGGCTCGACACGCCGACGAGGAGGGCATTCTGCATCGTGGACTCGATCCGTCGTGCCGCGGTGGCGGCAAGGGGATATCCGCATCCCCTGTGCCAATGTGCGAAAACCGATTTTCGTCTCCTAATGCAAAGTCTTGGCTGGGCGACCGCGGGTCGGCCGGAGCGACCGGATCGGTCCGGCGGCAAAGCCGACCCGGCAGATTGTGCCGGCTTAACGGCGCGTTAACCCTGCCGGCCGATACCGGAGCCTCGAAGGGGCCCGCACCCGATAGGCGTGGGCCCGGATGCTCACCCGACGGATCGCGGACCACCGCTCATGGCCAAGAAGCCCAAGAAAGCGGATGCCGCCGAGGGTGCCGGCGGCGAGGCCGCAGCCCCGAAGAGCAAGAAGAAGCTCATCATCATCGTCGCGGCCGCCGTGCTCCTCCTCGGCGGGGGAGGGGGCGCGTTCATGCTGAAGAAGCGTGCCGCCGCCGAGGCCGAGGCCGAGCACGCCGCCGAGGTCGCGGAGGTGAAGAAGCCGTCCATCTTCCTCGACGTCCGCGAAATGGTGATGAACCTCAGCCCTGAGGCCGGCGTCGAAAAGGCCAAGTTCGCCAAGGTCCGCATCGCCCTCGAGCTCAAGGACGCGAAGGTCGAGAGCGAGGTGAAGCCGCTGATGCCGCGGGTCGAGGACGCGCTGCAGATCTACATGCGCGACCTGCGCGGCAGCGACCTCTCCGGATCGCTCGGCCTGTATCGCCTCCGCGAGGAGCTGCTGAAGCGGGTCAACGTCGCGGTCTATCCCGCCCGCGTCGAGGCGGTGCTCTTCAAGGACGTGATCGTCCAGTAGCGACCGGCCGCAAACCCGAGCCCGACCGCGCCCCTCTGCAACCGAGCCCCTCATGGAACCCGACGACCCGAACGTGGAGGACGACTGGTCGGCAGCCCTGATCGAGCAGGGCGCCGAAGGCGGGGACGCGTCGCTCGCCGACGAATGGGGCGCCGCGCTCGCGGAGCAGGGCACCACCCGCAACGCCAGCGACGTCGCCGCCGAGTGGGCGACGATGATCGAGGACGGGGAGAGCGACAACCTTCCCGAGCTCGCCGGCAACGACCGCATTCTCAGCCAGGACGAGATCGACGACGTCGTCGGATTCTCGCTGCGCGAGCTGTCGGCCTCGGGCGCCGGCGGCGTCCGCGCCATCGTCGATTCGGGCGTCGTCCAGTACGAACGCCTGCCGATGCTGGAGATCGTCTTCGACCGGATGATCCGGTTGCTGTCGACCTCGCTGCGCAACTTCTTCCAGGACAACGTCGAGGTCACCCTCGACAACATCACCTCGGTCCGCTTCGGCGACTACCTCAACGCCATTCCGCTGCCGACCCTGCTCGGGGTGTTCAAGGCCGACGCCTGGGAGAATTCCGGGCTGGTCACGGTCGAGTCGAACCTCGCCTACTCGACGCTCGACCTGCTGCTCGGGGGCAAGCGCGGCGGCTCGTCGAGCCGCCTCGACGGGCGTCCCTTCACCACCATCGAGATGCAGCTGGTCCGGCGCCTGGTCGAGATCATCCTCGGCGACCTCGAGCTGTCGTTCCAGCCGCTGTCGCCGGTGCGGTTCGCGATCGACCGGATCGAGACCAACCCGCGCTTCGCCACCATCACCCGGCCGGCCAACGCGGCGATCCTGATCTCGCTCCGCCTCGACATGGACGGGCGCGGCGGCCTGCTGCAGATCCTGTTCCCCTACGCCACCATCGAGCCGATCCGTGAACTGCTCATGCAGAGCTTCATGGGCGAAAAGCTCGGCCGCGACCACGTCTGGGAAGGGCACCTCGCCACCGAGATCTGGCAGGCGGACATGACCATGGAGGCGGTGCTCCACGAGATGACGCTGCCGCTGAAGCGCGTCATGGCGCTGAAGGTCGGCGACACGCTGATGTTCGACGCCAAGCCGAGCGACCTCATCACGGTCCGCTGCGGCGAGTGGGCGCTGACGCAGGGGCGGATCGGGCGCGTCGACGACAGCATCGCCGTGCAGGTGACGCGGCCGCTGCGGCGCTCGCGCACCACGCTCCAGGCCTACGAGGCCTCGATGAACAACCGAAGCGACACCTGAGCGATGGATTTTCGGTCATGAGCCTCCTCGTCACGCTCGCCGCAGACGGCCTCGTCGCCGTCCTGCTCGTCGCCACCATCGTGTCGTCGATCAAGCTGTCGCGCCGCATCGCGCAGCTGAAGGGCGACGAGGCCGCCCTGCGCCAGACCATCGGCGACCTGATGGTCGCCACCTCGACCGCCGAGCGCGCCATCGCCGGCCTGCGCAGCACGCTGGACGAGTGCGACCGCACGCTGGCGGAACGCCTCGGCACCGCCGAGCGCTACGCCGCCGACATCGCCGCGCAGGTCGAGGCCGGCGAGGGCGTGATCGCGCGCATCGGGGCGATCGTCACGCAGATGCGCGGCGATGTCGGCGGCGTAG
>NZ_VRVH01000290.1:0-5661 GCF_008040095.1 Methylobacterium sp. WL6
ACTTGCGCCTGGGCCGGCGCCGCGGCGAGCCCGGCGGCCAGCAGCGCGAGCAGAAAGGTCCTCATCGCGGGTCGCCCTCCGTGCGATCGGGCCGGGCCAGGCGCGGCGCCTCCCGGCTCTCCGCCCGGATCGGCTCGAGGTCGAGCACCGCGCCGGAGCGGTCGATCGGGCTCGCGGTCGGGCCGATCTCGGCCAGCAGCAGCGCCTCGTCGGCGGCGTCGTGCTCGCTGTCGAGGCGCAGCGGTTCGCGTCGGCCGCGCGCGAGCAGCCGGAGCACCACCGTGCCGGCCACCGCGCAGGCCGCGACGGCCGCCAGGATCAGGAGCGTTTCCATTGCCCCGCAGCGTTAGCGCAAGCGGAGGCCGCATGCACCCCGGGGCACGCCTGCGACCGCACGCGGCCGGGATCCGCGGCGAGACCTTGGCCGGAGCGGAACGGTCCTTGCCTCTCCGGCCACGGGCCGCCGGCGCCTTGCACGCGCCGGGCGTCCCCGCCAAAAGCCGCCTGCCCCCGTCCTGCCGGAGCCTGACCGATGCGAACGCACGCCCATCGCGACCCGGAGGAGCTCGAAGGCCATCTCGTCGGGCTGATCGAGGCCTCGCGCGAGCAGGCGAGCGAGGATCCGTTCCGCAACCCCGTGCTGGCGGTGACGCTGGCGATCACCCGCCGGTTCGACCGGGACGAGATCGGCGAGGCCGACCTCGACGCGCTGTTCGTGCGCCTGCGGGTGCAGGCGCTGGCCGACCGCGCGGCGCGGCTGCGCGCCTACGTCGGCATCGAGGACCATCCCGATGCCGACGCGGCGATGCCGGCGCGCCTCGTGGCGGCGGTGCCCGACCGGCCCGGCGCCTTCGAGAGCTTCCGCGACCGGATCGCGCGCACCGCCTTCGCCGTGGTGTTCACCGCGCACCCGACCTTCGGCATGCCGAAGGCGGTGGCGGCCCTGCTCGCCGAGGCCGCGAGCCTCGACGACCCGGATGCGCGCGCGCCCCTGATCGAGAAGGCCGCCCGGCTCTCGACCCGGCCGGACGCGCCGATCACCCTCGACGGCGAGTTCGAGCAGGCCTGCGTGGCCGCCAACCACGGCCGCGAGGCTGTGGACGCGTTCAACGGCGCGCTGCTCGACGCCGCGCAGAGGCGCTGGCCCGACCGCTGGACCGAGCTGGTGCCGAAGCCCTTCGCCATCGCCAGCTGGGTCGGCTGCGACACCGACGGGCGCACCGACATCGGCTGGTGGGACACCCTGCGCTACCGCCTCGAATCCAAGCGCATGCAGCTCGACCGGGTGATGCGCCACCTCCCCGCCATCCCCGCCGCGAACGTGGTGCGGACGCTCGCCGAGCAGGCGCTGGCCGCCGTCAACCGCCAGCTCGCGGTGGCGCCGCGACTCGGCGACAAGCCCTCGCTCGAGGCGGTGCACCGCTTCGCGCTGGCGCTGATCATCGAGCGCGAGCGGGCGCAGACCGATTCCGGCGCGCTGCTGGCCGGGCTCGCCGGCGCCGTCACCGCGGCCGAGACGGACGCCGACCGGCGCAGGATCGCGGTCCTGCGCTCGGGCATCGCCACGCACGGGCTCTCGAACGCGCTGCCGCATTTCCGGCTCAACGCCAGCCAGATCCACAACGCGGTCCGCCGGGTCATCGACCTCGAAGGCGAGCCGGCCGACGCCGCCCAGCGCCGCTCGCACCTCGCGGCGATCCACACGCTGCTCAACGACGTGCAGCCGGTGGCGGTGGATTTCGGCGCGCTCGCCGCCGAGCGCGCCTCCGCCGCCCGGCTGATGATGACGATCGCGCAGATCCTCAAGCACGTCGACGGCACGCACCCGGTGCGCTTCCTCATCGCCGAGACCGAGACCGGCTACACGCTGCTGGCCGCGCTCTGGCTCGCGCGCCATTACGGCATCGCCGACAAGCTCGAGATCACGCCGCTGTTCGAGACGGCGAGCGCCCTGGAGCAGGGCATCCGGGTGCTCGACGATGCGCTGCGCAACCCGCACTGGCGGCGCTACCTCAAGCGCATCGGCCGCCTCACCGTGCAGTTCGGCTATTCCGATTCCGGGCGCTACGTCGGCCAGCTCGCCGCCACCTTCTGGATCGAGCGGCTGCGCCTGCGCATCACCGAGATGCTGGTCTCGAACGGGCTCGCCGACGTCGAGCTGGCGATCTTCGACACCCACGGCGAATCAATCGGCCGCGGCGCCCACCCGACCTCCCTGCGCGACCGCCTCGCCTACCTCGCCCCCGAGGATGCGCGCGCGCGCAACCAGAAGGCCGGGATCAAGGTCCGCCTCGAATCGAGCTTCCAGGGCACCGACGGCTACCTGCTGTTCGGCTCGCAGGCGATCGCCGAGGCCTCGATCGCGCGGGTGGCCGAGCACGTCTACGCCCTCGACGTGGCCGAGGACGACGCCTTCCCCGACTACGCCCTCTCCGACGCGGCCGAGGGCGCGGACGCCGCCGACGATCCGGTCTACGCCGAGACCGACTTCGCCCTCGAGTTCTTCACCGTCGTGCGCCAGGACATGGAGGCGCTGGTCGACGATCCCGGCTACGCCGCCCTGCTCGGCACCTTCGGCCCGGGGCTGATCGACCGCACCGGCTCGCGCCCGGTGGCGCGGCAGTCGGATTCGGGCGGGCCGGCGCTGATCACCCATCCGCGCCAGATGCGGGCGATCCCCAACAACGCGATCCTGCAGCAGCTCGGCTACCTCGCCAACTCCCTGCACGGGCTCGGCCGCGCGGCGGGGCGCGCGCCCGACCTGTTCCGCGACATGCGCCGCGACTCGGTGCGGTTCTCCCGCGCCTTCCGCCTGGTCCAGCACGCGGCCTCGGTCGGCGACCTCGACGTGCTGCGCGCCTACATCGACACGCTGGACCCCGCGGTGTGGCTGGAGCGCGCCCGCCGCACCCAGAAGGACGGCCGGCGCGAGGAGCTGATCGTCATCGCCGGCGTCCTCGACCGCCTCGACCTCGCGCCGAACCTGCGCCGCCTGTTCGGGCGGCTGACCACCGACGCGCTGAGCCTGCAGGCCGCCGCCCCCGACCTGCGGAAGATGTCGGTGCGCCTCACCCTGCTCCACGCGATCCGCCTCGCGCTGATCCACCGGATCTGGTTCACCGCCGTCCACATCCCCGGCTTCCGGCCCCAGGCCGGCGTCAGCCGCGAGCAGCTGCTGGAGCGCTTCCTGCGCCTCGACATCGACGGCTGCCTGAAGCTCCTCGACGAGATCTTCCCCGTCACCCCCGACCCGACGCTCGGCCTCAACTTCGGCGAGCCGGCCGGCCCGCGCGACGTCGGCACCTACGAGGCCGAGCATTCCGGCCTGTTCCAGCCGATCGCCAAGATGTTCACCCAGGTGCGCGAGATCTCGGGGATGATCCAGCACGAGGTCGGCGCGTTCGGGTGAGGGGGCGCCACCCCCGTCATTCCGGGGCGCCGCAGGCGAGCCCGGAATCCAGAGCCGCCGAGGGTGCGGACTGAAGATCGACCTGCGGCACTGGATCCCGGGCTCCGCTGCGCGGCCCCGGGATGACGGGGCGGAGCGGCGAACGATGCGGCCAGCCCGAGCCGCAGCCGCCTCACGCTCCCGTCACCACCAGCACCGTCCCGTCGATGCCGGTCACCCGCACCCGCGCGCCGGCGGGGAGGTCCGGGCCGGTGACGCGCCAGAGGGTGTCGTCGAAGCGGATGCGGCCGGCGCCGTCCTGGATCGGCTCGGCGAGCAGGCCTTCGCGACCGACGAGGCCGCGGTCGGCGCGGTTGAGGGTCGGGACGTGGTCGCGGCCGAGGCGGCGGGCGATGAGCACCGCGGCGACGGCGAGCCCGGAAAACAGCAGCAGCTGCGCCTGCCACGGCAGGGGCACGAGCGCCGCGACGAGGCCGGTGGCGAGCGCCGCGAGCCCGAGCCAGATCAGGAAGATGCCGGGCGCCGCCAGCTCGAGCCCGGCCAGCGCCAGGCCGGCGAGGATCCAGGCCCAGGCCGGACCCAGATCCGCGAAGGCGTTTGCCAAGATTTGAGACCAGGCGCCGGAGAAGCTCACGTCCGCGGCACCCCGACGCTGGGCGGCGCACCGGAGCGTGGGCGCGCGGGCGCCGCGCCCTCCCCGAACACCGACTTCGTGATCTCGGCGATGCCGCCCAGCGTCCCGGCGAGCGCCGCCGCCTCGATCGGCACCACCACCACGCGCTGGTTCGGGGCGGTGGCGATGGCGCGCACCGCCTCGACGTACTTCTCGGCAACCAGGAAGTTCGCCGCCGCGATGTCGCCCGCGGCGATCGCGGCGCTGATCATGCCGGTGGCCTTCGCCTCGGCCTCGGCCGAGCGCTCGCGGGCCTCGGCGTCGCGGAAGGCGGCCTCCTTGCGGCCTTCCGCCTCCAGGATCGCCGACTGCTTGCGCCCCTCGGCGCGCAGGATGTCGGCCTGGCGGTGGCCTTCCGCCTCCAGCACCGAGGCGCGCTTCTCGCGCTCGGCCTTCATCTGCCGGGCCATGGCGCCGGCCAGATCCGCCGGCGGCACGATGTCCTTGATCTCGATGCGGGTCATCTTCACCCCCCAGGGCGAGGCGGCGGCGTCCATCACCCTGAGCAGCCGCTCGTTGATCTCGTCCCGGTGCGAGAGCAGCTGGTCGAGGTCCATCGAGCCGACCACGGTGCGGATGTTGGTCATCGTCAGGGTGCGCGTCGCCACGTCGAGGTTGGAGATCTCGTAGGAAGCGCGGGCGGCGCCGAGCACCTGGTAGAACACCACCGCGTCGATGGTGACGCCGGCATTGTCGCGGGTGAAGGCCTCCTGGCTCGGCACCTCGATCACCTGCTCCATCACGTTGACGCGGCGCCCGATGCGCTCGACGAACGGGGTGATCAGCCCGAGCCCGGATTCGAGGGTGCGGGCGTAGCGGCCGAAGCGCTCGACGGTGAAGACGTAGCCCTGCGGCACGATATTGATGCCGGCCGCCAGCGTCACGACCACGAGGATCGCCGCCACGACCGCGAAGGTGCTCAGGCCGATCGAGAGACTCATCGCCATCCCCGCAAGGCGCCGACGCGGCGCGCCGGCATCCTAGCGCAGCCGGGGGCGACGGCGCGAACGGGCGCCGCTCGTCCTCGCAGGGGCGGTGCCTCCCCACATCGCCCGGCTGGCGCGGGTCCGGGCGACGCGTCCGTCCCGTGCGGCTTGGAGCGTGTTTTGCGCGATCACCGGATCGCGGAAACACGCTTCCTCGCCTCGTGAGATGGCGTTGCCTTCACGCGAGCCGGCGTCCACCTCGCGCGACGCTGCTCTAGCGCTTCCACACCCCGATGCGCTCGGTGCGGGCGTGGTCCTCGGCGGCGACGAGCTCGGGGGAGGCCTCGGGCGAGGCGCGGCCGCCGCCGTTGAACAGGACCACCTCGGAGAGGTCGCGGCCCTCGACGGTGCAGGAGACGTTCTCGCTGCCGGGCACCGGCGTGCAGGTGATCGGCCGGCCGGCGAGGTACTTGGTGAGCTCGTCCGCCTGCCCGCCGCGCACCCACTCGACGCCGAACAGGTGCATCAGCTTGCCGGCGACGCGCACGGTCGCGGTGTCGATGACCTCGGCCTTGCCGCTGATCGCGTTGGCGGCGGGCGGCGCCGGCGGCTCGGGCAGGCCGACCGTGTCGGCGGTCTCGGGCGGCCTGCAC
>NZ_VRVH01000291.1:0-5649 GCF_008040095.1 Methylobacterium sp. WL6
CCGCCCCCCCCGCCCGCCCGCCGCCTCTTTTTTTTTAATGATACGGCGTCCTCGGAGATCTAGACGTATGGTGTCGTCGGGAGGGGCATATGTGTTTAAGAGACAGATCCGGCGCGCTGAGCACGCTCGGCTTGCCGGGATAGGCGAAGAACCCGACCGGCGGCGTCGCGCCGACGAGGATGACGTGGCGGAAGGGCGCCAGGGTCTCGATCGCGGCGTCGATCGGGTAGGGCAGGCGCTCGATCGGCACCGTGCCGGCGCCGCGGTCGATCCGGGCGTTGGCGGCCATGGCCAGCAGCTTGGCGCCGGTCTTCCGCGCGATGCGGGCGGCGATGCGGCGGCCCTCGCCGCGCACCGCCCGGTCGGACAGGTACAGCACCGCCGGCTCGCCCGAGGCCAGGGCCGCGACGGCGCGCCGCTGCGCATCCGCGCCCGCCCGCGCGCGCTCGGGAATCGCGGGGACGGGCGCGATGCCGGTGCCCGGGTTCCAGGCGGTGTCGGCGGGCAGGATCAGGGTCGCGATCCGCCCCGGGGCGGTCCGCGCCGCGGCGATCGCGTCGGCGCCGTCCGCGGCGATGGCCTCGGCGGTGGTGCCCATGCGCAGCCAGGCCGAGACCGGCCGGGCGAAGCCGGCGATGTCCGAGGTCAGCGGCGCGTCGTGGATGCGGTGGTAGGTGGCGTGCTCGCCGACGATGTTGACGATCGGCGAGCGGGCGCGGCGCGCGTTGTGGAGGTTTGCCAGGCCGTTGGCGAGGCCGGGGCCGAGATGGAGCAGGGTCGAGGCCGGCTTGTCGGCCATGCGGGCGTAGCCGTCGGCGGCCCCCGTCGCGCCGCCCTCGAACAGGAACAGCACGCAGGCCATGCCCTCGACCCGGTCGAGCGCCGCCACGAAATGCATCTCGGAGGTGCCGGGATTGGTGAAGCACACCTCGACGCCGCCCGCGACCAGGGTGCGGACCAGGCTCTCGGCGCCGTTCATCGTCTCTGCCAACGCGCTCATCCCTCATCTGGCGGTCCGGAACCGCAGGCCCCGCCGGGAGCGAAACCTCCGAAGGCGCCATCGTGGTGCCGCGGGATAGGGCGGCGCAAGGCCCGGGCGCAACGCCCAAGACGCCATTGTCCTGCGGCACAACCCAAGATCGTTGGCGCAGGTCTTGCCCGGAGGGACTGTCCCCCTCGCCCGCAGGGGCCTCCCCCCTCGCCCGGAGGGGCTTTCCCGGACCCACGCATGAGAAGCCGCACGATGCTCGGCCGTACCCTAGCTGCCCTCGCCGTCACCACCGCGCTGGCCGCGCCGCCGGCGCTCGCCGAGAGCGTCCTGCGCATCGCGATGACCGCGACCGACATTCCCACCGCCACCGGCATGCCCAACAACGGCTTCGAGGGCATGCGCTTCCTCGGCTACCCGATCTTCGAGGGGCTGGTGCAGTGGGACCTCACCCGCACCGACCGGCCGGCCGGGCTGATGCCGGCGCTCGCCACCGCCTGGGAGCAGTCGGCCGAGGACAAGCGGGTCTGGACCTTCCACCTGCGCGACGGCGTGCGCTTCCACGACGGCGAAGCGTTCGATGCCGACGCGGTGATCTGGAACCTCGACCGCTACTTCAAGAACGACAGCCCGCAATTCGAGGCGCAGGGCGCCGGCATCTCCCGCGCCCGGGTGCCGATCATGGGCAGCTACAAGAAGCTCGACGACAGGACGGTGCAGATCACCACCACGCAGGTGGCCTCGTACTTCCCCTACATGGCGGTGTACCTGCTGTTCACCTCCCCGAAATCGTTCGAGAAGGCCGGGCGCGACTGGGCCAAGGTGCAGGCGGTGCCGGCCGCCGGCACCGGGCCGTTCAAGCTGACCAAGGTGACGCCGCGGGAATCGGCGGATCTCGCCCGCAACGACGGCTACTGGGACAGGTCCCGCCTCGCCAAGGTCGACCGGGTCCGCCTGATGCCGATCCCCGAGGCCAACGCCCGGATCGCCGCGTTGCGGGCCGGCCAGGTCGACTGGATCGAGGTGCCGGCGCCCGACGCGATCCCGTCGCTGAAGGCCGCGGGCTTCGCCGTCACCACCGGCACCTACCCCCATGTCTGGCCGTGGATCTTCAACATCGGCGCGACCAACAGCCCGGTGAAGGACGTGCGCGTGCGCCAGGCCCTGAACTACTGCGTCGACCGCGCGGCGGTGGTCAGCTTCCTCAACGGCACCGCGGAGGCCGCCAGCGGCTGGTTCAACGACGGCAACCCGGATTTCGGCACCCCCAAGAACCGCTACGGCTTCGATCCGAAGCGGGGCAAGGCGCTGCTGGCCGAGGCCGGCTTCACCGCCAGGAACCCGCTCGCGCTGAAGATCATGATCTCGGCCTCCGGCTCGGGGCAGATGTCGCCGATGCCGATGAACGAGTTCCTGCAGGAGAACCTCAAGCAGGCCTGCGACGTCGACGTGTCGTTCAACGTCGTCGAGTGGCAGATCCTGCTGAACTCGAGCCGGGCGCTGCCCGACGCGGCCAGCCTGCAGGGCTCGAACGCCCTCAACGTCTCCTCGCCCACATCCGATGCGGGCGTGATGGTGCGCTACTTCGCGGCCGACCGGTTTCCGCCCAACGGCTTCAACTTCCCGAACTGGACCGACGCGCCCTTCGACAAGGCCCTGAAAACGCTCGCCGAATCGAGCGACCCGGCCGAGATCTCGGCCGCCACCAAGGCCGCGCACGAGCGCCTCGTCGACGACCCGCCCTGGCTCTACGTCGTCCACGACCTCAACCCCCGCGGCATGAGCCCGAAGGTGAAGGGGTTCGTCTCGCCGCAGAGCTGGTTCGTCGACCTGACGCTGGTGAGCCTGCCGTAGCCGCGTCCGACGCTCGACGCCCCGTCGTTCCGGGGCCGCGTGAGCGGCGCCCCGGGACGACGGGATGGCCCCCGACCACGACGACCGGACAATAAAGGGTCCTTCCGGATGACCGACACGACGAACGCCATCGCCGACCTCTCCGCGACCGAGCTCGCAAACAGAATTGCCGGCAAAACGCTGTCGCCGGTCGAGGCCGTGGCGGCGATGCTCGACCGCATCGCCGCCCGCGAGCCGAAGCTCCAGGCCTTCACCGAGGTGTTCGCCGACGATGCGCGGCTGGCGGCCGAGGGCGCCGACCGGGCGATCCGCTCCGGCCACGCGGTCGGGCCGCTGCACGGGGTGCCGATCGCGCTGAAGGACCTGATCGACCTCGAGGGCCGCATCACCATGGGCGGCTCGGCCGCCCACCGGGCGCGGCGCGCCACCCGCACCGCCACCATCGCCCGGCGCCTGATCGCGCAGGGGATGATCGTGCTCGGCAAGACCCACACGGTGGAGTTCGCCTATGGCGGCTGGGGCACCAACCCGCATCTCGGCACCCCGTGGAACCCGTGGGACCTCGCAGTCGCCCGCACGCCCGGCGGATCGAGCAGCGGCACCGGCGTCGCGGTGGCGGCGCGGATGGCGCCCTGGGGCATCGGCACCGATACCGGCGGCTCGGTGCGCCTGCCCGCGGCCTTCTGCGGGCTGACCGGGCTGAAGGTCACCGTCGGCCGGGTCTCGACCCACGGCATCGTCCCGCTCAGCGCGACCCTCGACACCCCCGGCCCGCTCGCCCGCAGCGTCGCCGACGCCGCGCTGCTCTACGCGGCGATCTCCGGCCCCGATCCGCTCGACCCGGCGACCCGCGGCATCCTGCCCGTCGACCCGTTCCCGACCCTGAACCGCGGCGTGCGCGGCCTGCGGCTCGCGCGGATGCCGGAGGCCGAGCGGGACGGCTGCTCGGCCGAGATGCTGACCGCCTACGATGCCTCCCTCGACGTGCTGTCCGGGCTCGGCGCGGAGATCGTCGACGTCGCGCTGCCGTTCCGCTTCGCCGACCTCGTGGCGATGAGCGGGATCACCAACGCCGAGGCCTACTTCGTCAACGGCGCGCTCGCCGAGGACGCGGCCGCGCCGCTCGGCGACGCGGTGCGCGCGCGCATCCTCGGCGGCCGCACCCTGTCGGCGCAGGAGTACCTCGCGACGCTCGAGCGCCGCGACGCGCTCAAGCGCGACCTCGCGCGCGCCTGGGACGGGATCGACGCGATCCTGACGCCCACCACCGAGACCGCGGCCGTGCCCCTGGCGGAGGTCGACGAGCTGCACCTGCCCTCCCGCTTCACGCGCTTCGCCAACCTGCTCGACCTGTGCGGCCTCAGCCTGCCGAACGGCGTCTCGCGCGGCGGCCTGCCGCTCTCGCTGCAGATCGTCGGCCGCGGCTACGACGAGGCGCTGGCCCTGCGCATCGGGCAGGCGTTCCAGGGCGCGACCGACTGGCACCTGCGGGCGCCGTCGGGGTTCTGAGGGGGCGGCTCTTCCCTCCCCCCTCAAGCGGGAGAGGGAAGAGGTGAGGTCGCGATCGGAAAAGTCGCGGTGCCGTCGTATCCCGTTCAACGTCCGGGCGTTATGGCTTGGGCCTCGCCCGCCCCGGAGGACGGACCCGATGCCGCGTTTCCCGATCGCCCTGGCGCTCCTCGCGCTCCTCGCTCCCGCCGTGCATGCCGAGACCCCGGCCACGGCCGAGCCGTCGGCGCCCTCCGTCGCCGCCGACCCGGTCCGCCCGGACAAGCCGGCGCACAAGCCGTACCTGACCGGCACGGGCGTGCCCGACACCGTCCAGATCCTGCCGGCGCCGCCGGCGAGCCACTCGACCCTGGAGGCGGCCGACCGCGCCGCCTTCAACGCCACGCGGGCGATGAAGGGCACGCCGCGCTGGGAGATGGCCGCCACCGACGTGGCCGAGGGCGCGGCCGCGATCCTCGAGACCTTCGCCTGCGTGCTCGGCACC
Source organism: Methylobacterium sp. WL6 (assembly GCF_008040095.1). Classification (NCBI taxonomy): domain Bacteria; kingdom Pseudomonadati; phylum Pseudomonadota; class Alphaproteobacteria; order Hyphomicrobiales; family Methylobacteriaceae; genus Methylobacterium; species Methylobacterium sp. WL6. The sequence continues at coordinate 4,836 of NZ_VRVH01000291.1, forward strand.
CGCATCGACCAGGCCCGCGTGCCGGCGGTGATCACCCTGTTCGAGCGCGCGCGCCTCGACATCGCCGCCGGCACCCGCGGGCCGAAGGTGCATTACCGGCGCCTGCGCCCCTTCGTCGGCAACGAGGCGCCGATCTGCGTGCAGCGGACCCAGGCGCTCGCCGACAGCTTCAGCTATCCGTCGGGCCACGCCACCCAGGGCTGGGCCTACGCCCTGATCATGGCCGCGCTGGTGCCCGAGAAGGCCACCGCCATCCTCGCCCGCGGCCGGGCCTACGGCGAGAGTCGCGTGGTCTGCGGCGTGCACTGGCTGAGCGACGTCGCCGCCGGGCGCACCAACGGCTCGGTGATCTTCGCGGCGCTCGTCGGCGACGCCGCGTTCCGGGCCGATCTCGACCGGGCGCGGGCCGAGCTCGCCAAGGTGCTGGCGGGCGAGCGCAAGCCCCCGGATCAGGCCTTCTGCAGCCGCGAGGCCGACGCCCTGAAAAGCCCCGGCCTCGAGTTCTAGACGACCGCGATCCGTGGGAAATCCCGGATCCGTACCCGTCTCGGCACGCGATTGCGACGATGCCGTCGTGACGATCGCGCGTGCGTGACCGGGAGGCATGACCGCGCGCGCCGCGCCCCCCGTCGTCAGGTTTCGCGCGGTCCGCCCGGTCCGCGTCGCCGCGCGCGTCAACGCTCCGGCGGCGGCTGCACCGCCTGCGTCGGCCCGGCACGGCCCGAGACCGGCACGATCCTGGTTCGACACGCCGCAGGCGGTCTCGATGGCGGCTCGCGCGCAGCGGGACGGCCGCGCCCGCAGGCGCCGAAGC
>NZ_VRVH01000292.1:0-5643 GCF_008040095.1 Methylobacterium sp. WL6
GTTTGGAAGGGAAGGGATGGCGGGGGGCGGGGACGGGAGACTAGGCGCCCTCGTCGGCGTCGGCTTCTGCCTCGGCGATGGCCCAGACCGGAAGGCTGCCCTGCGCCGCGAAAAGCGCGTCGTCCCGAGCAAGGCAGTCCGCCTCGTCGCCGAACCCGGAGAAGGCCAGCGGTAGCGGGGTTCCGGTGAAGGCGAGCACGGCACGGGTCAGGGCGCCGCAGCAGACTCGGGCGTCGTCGGCGTTAGGGCGTAGAGGTCGAGGCGGGCCAGCCGGCGGACATAGGCCAGGGAAGTACGGTAGGCGCGCCACCCAGCGGGCATGGGCTGGCCGCTGGCAGCTAGGTCGGCCACGACATGGCCCGAAGCGGAATGGGCAGCGTCGGTGGTCTCGGCCCAACGGATCGCCGGTAGCACGCCGTCAGAAGCGATGGCTGGCATCCGTGCGGCCGCGAGGACGAGGGAGGCGCCGAGGACGCCGCGGCGGGACAGGGCGGCCATCAGTGCGCCCCGCCCAGTTCGACGGCCACGAGGCGAAGGCGGCGAGCGTTGCCAAGCGCCCAGGCATGGGCCTCGCGGTGGTCGGTTTCGCCGGCCGCAATGCGGTGGCGGTAGGAGGCGGCGAGGCGGAGGCAGATCGCGTGATCCTGCCGGGCGTGCAGCAGGCGGACAGCGGGGGGAGCGGATCAGGTCGGCGGCCATCGGTCCGACCCTCAGTGCGCGCGGACGAGGCGGGAAGCCTTGGCGGCGGCCCAGGCGCCCTTGAGGGCGTAGGACATGCACACGCCCCAGGCGTCGCCAGTCACTTCCATGCGGGCCTGAGCCGAGAGGATCGCAGCGCGCATGATGGCGGAGCGGTCGAAGGTGCCATCCCGGTTGACGAGGGGAGTGGTGCGGTTGAAGCGCTTGGCGCTCTCGGTCGAGGCAACGATGGCGGCCTTCGCGGTTATGACGGCGCGACGGGCATCGGCGGTGAGGCGCGGGTCGGCGCTGCGGGCGATGTGCAATTGGGGATGAGGTTGGCGTAGCGCATTGGGAACCCCAAGTAATTAGGGTTCATACTAAACTCGTCATGCGCTACACATAACGGAACAGGTCTGAGGCGTCAAGCTCTACACATAACGAAAGATGCGCAGAACATGAAATCGGCCGGCATGGTCAAGGCGGGGCGAGATTTGGTCGGTTGGTCACAGGCCGACCTTTCCTCGAAGTCAGGGCTATCCCTGCCCACGATCCAACGGATGGAAAATCCTGCGTTCGGGCCTCTGCGCAGTTCCGGCGCCAACATCGAGAAGATCAGGGCCGCATTCGCTGCGGCCGGCGTCACCTACATAAGCGACGGAACTCGGGAATGCGTCTGCTACGACGCTTCACCGGCCCAGACTCAAGAGGCTTGATCGCCCGTGCTTGAATTCATCCCCGAGAACGGGGGCGGCGCCGGCATCCAGTTCCGGGAGCGGAAATCTCAACCATGAGCGCCGGCGTTATCTCCCCCGAACGGCTATCCGAGGTCCTGCGCCTCGCTACGACCCTCGCTGATCGTGTCCTCGACGCACAGATCGCAGGCCGCCCGGTCCCCGCCGACCAAGCAGGTGCGCTCGCGAAAGCCGCCGGACTGCTGCATGACTATGGCGTCGACTGGCCGCCCCTTCTGACGCAGGCACTGTATGGTCTGGCGCCCGACACTGATGCTGCGGTGGTGGAGCCTAAATCCGCGGTGGCATTACCGAACGCCGACCTCGACGGCCTATCGCGCTTCTTCGCCGGCTTCCGCAAGGGCACGTCGAAGCCGTGACCGATCCCGCCCGCCACGTCGTTCCATTCCGTTCGATCGCGGAGCGCGGATGAACCTCATCAAGGGCCGGCTGCTAGCGATTGCAGTGGCTGTCGTACTCGTCACAGCCAATTGGCTGCTTGAGGCTGCCGGGCTGGAGTACGCCTTTGAGGACTGTGCGTTCGCCGCTTTGTCGGCGATGATGGTTGTCGTAGCTGCGGACCGTCGATCATGACTGCTGGCGTTCAATTCACCCCCAAGAATGGCGGAGGGCCCGGCATCCGGGTTCGGGAGCGCAAGGCACCCTGAGTGCCGAGTCGGCGCCTGACTAAAGACGAGGCGTTCCAGGCATCCATAATGGCTTGCACCAGCGAGACGACGGGGGCGTCGTCTGCGCGGATTTGCAGGCTGCGGCGCTGGAGGCCAAGCGCCTGCTGCCGGCCATAGCGGTGTACGAGATCCTAGAGGATGGTGAGCGCCAGATCATCACGGTTGTGGTGACGGATGAGGACGGACACGCCGTCTACTCGGCAGCTCTGACTTTCGTCGGTACATGGCTGCTACGGTAGGAGCTAAGACACATGATCCGGCATTTATTATCGCTACTGAGGCGAAATGAAGAAGTTGCGGCCTAAAAAATCACTTTAACGTGCGGGCTATATAATGCTTGTTATGAAGTAGGGCAGGAACCTTTAAGCTTATCAGCCCCTTGTTGTGTGTCGCCATCCGATCACAGGCACTTGCGACTGTGAGCCCTGCATGCTCACGCCTATCACCGCTGAGCGCCCGATGCCCCATTATCACTGCAATGTCCATGACGGCGACGGCACTCTGGATCGAGATGGAATGTTTCTCGCTGACATTGGTGCAGCGCGTCGGCAAGCCATGCTATTAGCAAGCGCTTTGCTTGAAGCTGATGCTGATCGGCGGCGTGATGGAAGGCCATGGCTGATGGAGGTCACGAACGAGCCGGCGAGGCGCTGTTTCGGCTCGACTTCAAGCTCACTACGAATGCCCTTGGGGCGTTTACTCCATAAGGCCGATCTCTGCTAGCTGAGCCATATCTGGGTCCCGCCAGCATCTGCTGCGCGGGGCTTTTCTTTGCTTACAGCTTCTCAGCGTCGATCTTGGCGATGATCGAGTCGAGTTCTTCGATCGATGATCGTTTGGCAGCCATCATCTGTAGAGACACATCGAGCAATTCGCCGCATGGATCGGTGGCATATGTCCGTATTTCACCCTTCTCCATCCGAGCTAATATGGCCGCCGAGGAGTCGCGCTCGGTACGACACCACTCCTCGAACCAAACCTGCGGCTCCATCCAACCCTCCATCCAATCCGGTTGGAGAACCGCGCGTTAGGCTTCTTTGTTCTCCGTTAACCAGTACGCCCTACGACCCAGCCATCGAGGGGGTTCCTCTGGCCCTGACATCACCTTAGCCCGCCCGGCACCAGCCGCGGCGGGCTTCTTCGTGTCCGCACCCTACCGCCTGACATTCCACACCAGCACGCCGACGGGGCGCCCCGGCCTGTCCCGGCGGAAGGTCTGGTTCCCGTACCGGATCTAGGTGTCGCCGATCGCCGCGACACGGCGCGCGTTGATCATCAGGGCGACGCAGCGGTACCCGAGATCATGCCAAGCAGTCGGTATGACTGCTGGACCGGTCCAGATGCTCACTGCACGGGAGCACCAGATCCCGGCACCCAAGTAGCCCCCGCAGCCTCGTCGCGGGTGCCAGGTTCCGGCGGCAGGCTTCGAAACGAATTCGGGCTTATGGTGTGGGTAGGATCGCCGATGGAGGCGGTGGTCACGCTGTGGCTTCGGAGCCATCCCTGCATCTGATCGATCTCGCGCTGTTGCTCCACGACGATCGACTCGGCGAGCTGACGGCTCCAGGGGTTCTTGGCGCGGCGCATCGCGACCTTCGCCATATCGATTGCGCCCTGATGATGAGGGATCATCTGCAGGCGGAAATCCACGTCCGGGTCGCCCGTATAGGGTACGGCCATGTTCTTCATCATCTGCTGATGCGACGCCTCGAACTCGCGCGTTGCAGGTGTGTCGGCGCTATCCTTCGGAGAATGACCCATGTGCATGTGATCGTGACCCTGGGCCATCGCGTTTCCAGCTAGTGCCACCGCGAACGCTGCCACCAACAGTCCGGAAGCGTGTCGCATGTTGTTCTCCTACCCTAACATCATCCTGATGGAGAACGGCCCTAAACGTTCCAACAGTGGGAAGGTCAAGGCGAGCGGAAGTCGGATCGGTGCGGGTGATGCCATGGGTCTCGCCGGAGGTGAGCCGGCGGGGATAGGGGCACGAGCGGGCGGCGCAACCCGGCTGTCGGCCACCGCCGGCGTCCTACCGGCTACCCGCGATCCCCGCCTCCCAGCACGGCCAAGAGTTCCCGCCCGGTGTGGGTGATGAACCATGCATGCTCTAGCGGCTTCGCGCCTGGCCACCGAGCGGGTCGTTCCTCGACATAGCCGAGATCAGCAAGAGTGTGCATCGCCTCCGGATGGGCCGTGAGACGCATCCCTTGCGGGTAGAGGGCAACGGCTCGAAGGGCTTCGAGTGCTCGGCCGCCGGCGGACGAGTTGCCGTGTCCGCCACTCACTGGATCGTCACCGACCCGGGGACAAGGCTCAGCAGCGTGGCAAGCTTCATTAGACCCGCATCGGTCATCTCCTCGCCATTCACGAGCCACAGGCTGAGGTCGTCGCCGGTTGGCTCGACATACAGGCCGCGCGCGCGGAGAGCTTCGACGGCTTCGTGGAAGGGGTCGTCGCTCACGGCGCCACCAGCCGCGCCTTCGGGTTGAGCCGGTCTCGCATCTCTTTGCCGGTCTTGAAGACCAGCTTCGACTTCGCCTGGACCGAGACGAGCGCACCGGATCTCGGGTTGCGGCCCATCCGCGCCTGTATCTTCACAATGGTGAATGCCCCGAACCCGCGCAGCTCGACACGACCGCCGGCCACGATGGCGTCCGCGATCCGGCCTATGATGGCATCGACCACGGCCTCGCAGTCCTTCGCGTAGAGTTGCGGGTTCGCAGCAGCGAGGCGCTGGACCAGTTCGGATCGGATCATGCCGGTGCGGCCGCCCTCGCTACCATGCCGTCAGCGCGGCTTCGCCGGTCCGGCCGATCCCCACCCGTGGGCCTGGATCGCCTTGGTCAGCTTTCCCTGCATCTCAGGTGTCACCGACTGCATCCACTGCTGCGTTCCTACGAGCTGGGCTTGTGCGAGTTGGGGCTGGGCAGCGACCAGGCGCTTGCCGGTTGGGGTAGCGTAGAACGCGGCGATGACCTGCAGGTCGTCTTTGCCGAGGGCCGCAGCGAAGCCGCGTGCCTGGATGTCGAGCAGCTCGTCGAAGTGTGCCGTGAGGGTGGGCAGCACCACCTCCTGGACCAAGGCCTGGGCCTGATCCTGCTGCTTGACCCCGATCTGCTGCATCATGCCGACCATGGGTGCCGCCATCGCGTTCAGCAGCGCGGTACGATCCCCCTGCATCTGCGCGACGACCTCGCGCGCCGCCTTCAGAGTCGCAGGATCAAGTGTGACGGCTGGGGTGGCTGGCTTGGCTGCTGACTGCGCCATTGCCACGGTCGGGACGGAAACGGCGAGGCAATAAGCGATAAAGGCTAAGCGGCGCATTGGCTGATCCGATCGCGATTAGGGACGACGCAGCCCTGCGGCCGGACGCCTGCTCTCGTACCATGCTCGATGTCAGCTGCATCAACCGTCAACGACGCCAGTGACGATCCACTCCGCAACGTTGACTTAACGGTGTCACCCAGCCGACATGCCATGTCCGGCTATGGCGCGCCCTGTGGCGAGTCGTGAGCCGGCTAGAACAAGGGACCAAGGCC
>NZ_VRVH01000293.1:0-5589 GCF_008040095.1 Methylobacterium sp. WL6
CGAGCGACTGGCGGGTCGACAGGGCCTGGGAGTTCGCGGCCTCCTCGTTGAGGTCGGCATCGGTGAGCTTGGAGGCGCCGGTGTCGAGCACGTTCTGGAGGTTCTTGGTGAAGTCCTGACGGTTCTGAACCACCGACAGGTTCGAGCCGAAGGTCGAGGCCTGCGATCGCAGCGTTGTGGAGGCGCTCGTCAGGCTGCTGAGCGTAGCGGTGACTGAGGCATCGAGAAGGAAGCTGCCCTTGCCGTCCGCCGTCGAACCAGAGTTGCCAGTGATCGCCGTCAGGTTGAGACCGCCGGAAGTGGCATCGACACCCTGGACGTCGAGGTTCGAGGTGTCCTTCTCGTTGAACGAGATGTGCAGCTTGTTCGAAGCCGCGCTGCTCGACAGCAGGTTGGTGCCGTTGAAGCTCGAGTCCTTGGCGAGCTGATCGATCTGGGTCAGCAGGCTGTTGTACTGCTTCGACAGGGAGGCCCGCTCCTTGACGCCGGTCACCGTCAGGTTGGAGCTCTGCCCGGCCGCCGAAGCTGTGTACAGAGGACCCGCATTAGCGGCGCCGCTGGCAAAGCCAAGCGCGGTCTGGTCGGCAGGCGCCGAAAACTCGATGTCAGCCGTAGCGTTGACGACGAGCTTGGTACCCGTGGCATCCTTGGTGAACGCGTTGCCTGCGCCCTGAGCGCTGACCGCGGTGTTCAGCTTGGTGATGGCCGTGTCGATGGTGTCGCTGGCGGTCAGCGAGACCGGAACCGCCGTGCCGTTGACGAGAAGGTTGACCGAGCCGGTAGTGGCCGAGAAGCCAGTGCCAGCCGTTCCGCTGGTGGTGATCTGCGTGGCGAGCGCCTGGTTGGCGGTCGACTTGGCCGAGTCCACCAGCTTCTGGATCGAGGTCAGACCCGTGTTGGCCGCCTGGATCGTCTGCACGCCATTCGAGATGCTGTCGAGCAGGGTGCCGAGGTCCGAGGAGCGGTTCGACAGGCTCTGCGCAGTGAAGAAGTTGACCGGGTTGTCGAGGGCCGAGGAGACCTTCTTGCCGGTGGAAAGGCGGTTCTGGGTGGTCGAGGACAAGGACGCCGTATCCTGCAGCGAAAGCAGGTTCTGGCGGGTAGCAGCGGTGAGAGAGACGCCGGACATGAGATGAGATCCATATTTGATCAGAAGACCGGCTTTCTGCCGGCCTCACGAAGAAACATGTCGCCACCTACCGACGCGTTAAATCGACCGGTCGAATCCGGCATATCGCGGGTGTGCAGGGCGTATTGCGCCCAATTACGCGATGAGAGTTCAAACAACATTAACAGATCGTGTCGATGGTCGTGGCGTCTCTAGAATGGAGTTGCCGGCATGGCCCTACGCATTGAGCTGAAGCCCGCGGAGCGGCTGATCATCAACGGAGCGCTGATCCGGAACGGCGATCGGCGGTCGGTCTTCCTCGTCGAGACCCAGTGCAAGTTCCTGCGCGAGAGCGAGATCATCCGCGAGGCGGACGCCGACACGCCGTGCAAGAAGCTCTGCGTGACCCTGCAGGTGATCTATCTCGCCGACGATCCGGCGGAGGCGGAGAACCTGTTCGTGATGCAGTCGACCGAGATCTTGAAGACGATCCCGGGCGCGGCCCCGTATCTCGTGGCGATCCACGACGCGGTCGCGGCCAAGCAGTACCACCTGGCGATCAAGACCGGGCGGAAGCTCATCGCCTACGAGGAGGAGCTGGCCGCCTGAGGGCGTCCGCCCGAGCGAGGCGTCGCGCGACGCGGGCGCCGGCCGAGCCGTCCGCTCACGTCACTCGCCGATGCCGAACAGCTTCTCGATGAAGTTGCGGTCGACCGAGTCGCGGGCCGCCGGACGGCGGGCCGCATTCGGGCGGGGCGCCGGCGCCGGGGGCTCGCCGAAGATCTGGCCGAGGATGTTGCCCGGGCTCGGCGCGCTCGCCACCGAGGCGGTCGTCTCGGGCGCCTTGCGCCAGCGGTTGAGGCCGGGCAACGGCACCGGCGTCTGGCCCTTCAGCGCGACGCTCATGTAGGTCTTCCAGATCTCGACCGGTAGGTTGCCGCCCGACGCCTTCTTCGTCGGCTCGCCGTCGTCGTTGCCGAGCCAGATACCCGTCACCAGGCTGCCGGAATAGCCGATGAACCAGGCATCGCGGAAATCCTGGCTGGTGCCGGTCTTGCCGGCGAGGTCCCAGCCCGGGATGTCGCCCTTCTTGGCGGTTCCGATCACGAAGGTCTCGTGCATCATCGCGTTCATCATGCCGACGGCGTTCGGATCGATGACGCGGCCGAGGCCGCCCTCCCCGCGCTTGTACAGCACCTTGCCGTCGGCAGCCTTCACGCCGGCGACGACGTAGGGGATCACGCCGGTGCCGCCGTTGGCGAAGGCGCTGTAGGCGCCGACCATCTCCAGCGGCGTCACCTCGGAGGTGCCGAGCGCGATCGAGCCGTTGGCCTGCAGCGCCGAGGTGATGCCGAGGCGCTGCGCGGTCTGCACCACCGCCTTGGCGCCGACCTCCTGGCCGAGGCGCACCGCGACGGTGTTGAGCGACAGGGCGAGCGCGGTCCGCAGCGTGACCGGGCCCTCGTACTGGTGCGAGTAGTTCTCCGGCTGCCAGTTGCCGATCTTGATCGGCGCGTCCTCCTTCACCGTGTCCGGCGTCGCGCCGCGCTCGACCGCGGCGAGGTAGACGAACGGCTTAAACGAGGAGCCGGGCTGGCGCTTGGCGGTGGTGGCGCGGTTGAACTGGCTCTGCGCATAGTCGCGCCCGCCGATCAGCGCGCGGATCGCGCCGTCCGGCCGCATCGAGACCAGCGCGCCCTGGCCGACGTTGTAGCGGCCGCCCTTGGCGTTCAGCTCGTCGACGAGCGCCTTCTCGGCGGTCGCCTGAAGGTTGGTGTCGACCGTGGTCTGCACGACGATGTCGCCCTCGATCGTGCCGACGAAGTCGTCGAGCACGTCCATCACGAGATCGGCGACGTAGTTCGCCGAGCCGCCGCCGCGGGTGCTCGCCGGCCGGGCCGGCTGGGCGAGCGCCACCTTGGCGTCCTGGGCGGTGATGAAGCCGAGCTCCTGCATCGCCGCGACCACCTGGGCGGCGCGCGCCTGGGCCGCCGGCAGGTTGCGGTTCGGCGCCAGCCGCGAGGGCGCCTGGACGAGGCCGCCGAGCATCGCGGCTTCCGCGACGCTGACGGTCTTGGCCGGCTTGCCGAAGTAGCGCTGCGCCGCCGCCTCGACGCCGTAGGCGCCGGCGCCGAAGTAGACCCGGTTCAGGTAGAGCTCGAGCAGCTCGTCCTTGCTGTACTTGTGCTCGAGCCACAAGGCGAGGATCGCCTCCTGGATCTTGCGCGAGGCCGACCGCTCGGGCGTCAGGAACAGGTTCTTGGCGAGCTGCTGCGTCAGGGTCGAGCCGCCCTGGGCGACGCCGCGGCGCGTCAGGTTCTGGCCGATGGCGCGCAGGATGCCGACCGGGTCGACGCCGAAATGGCTGTAAAAGCGCCGGTCCTCGATCGCCACGAAGGCGCGCGGCAGGTAGCTCGGCAGCTCCTTGATGCCGACGACGCGGCCGCCGGTCTCGCCGCGGTTGGCGAGCAGCGAGCCGTCGGAAGCGAGAATCGCGATGTTCGGCGGGCGCTTGGGCACCGCGAGCTGGTCGATCGGCGGAAGCTGGGAGGCATGGTAGGCGATCAGGCCGGCGATCCCGACCACCGCCCACAGGCCGAGCACCCAGCCGGCGTAGACCACACGCCCGAGCAGCGAGCGCCGCCGGACCTTCTTCGACGAAGCGCCACGCCGCGCGCCGCCCTTGGCGGCCGGCTTCGCCCGGCGGCTGCCCGCGTCCTCGCTGTCTCGGCTTCTGCTGGCCACGCCGCCTCCCGGGCGATCGGCCCGCGACAGGCGAAGGTCCGCGCCGCCCCGGCCCGCGCCGCGCCCCTCGGGCACGTCGAAGTTCGGTTCGCCCCGGCCGTCCCGTCCGCGTCCGTTCGCCATGCGTCCCGTCTGTCCTGAGGCCCGTCCGAGATGCCCTGCGAAGGCGGTGCGGCGGCGATCGTCGGGGGCCCGGTTCCGCACGGTAAATGCGGCGGGTTTAAGGGATGTTAACCGGCGATTTTCAGAACCCATTGACGATCAGGGACTTGGCGTTCGCGCTCCGCGATGCGGCCCAGCGTCGCCGAATCCCCGGGGTTTTTGGCGCCGGACGCGGCTTTTGCTAAGCGATTGCGCGCAAGATGCGCTCCGCCTTCGACCTTGGGGTGATGCCATGAGCGACAATCGACGCAGCACCCCGCGCAAGGACGCCTTCCAGGTGGCGAGCCTGATCGCGGACGAATGCGGGGAGCCCTGCGAATGCCTGGTCTGGGACGTCTCGGAGACCGGCGCGCAGATCGAGGTCGCGGCCGAGATCGTCGCCCCCGATCGGTTCACGCTGCGGGTGACCGCCTACGAGCCGCCGCGGCGCTGTCGCGTCGTCCGGCGCGAGGGTCGGCGGCTGGGAGTACGGTTCGAAGGCTGAGACGAACCGCGAAACCGGCGCGCCCCGGCTCAGGCCGGCTGCAGCGCCGGAGCGGGGGCCTGCCGGGCCCTCGCGATGCGGAACGCCTTCGGGCGGGCGAACAGGAAGCGGAGGGCGGTGCCGCGGACCGCGCGCTCCAGGGCGAGCGGCACGATCACGGCGACGACCATCACCGTCAGGCTGGCGAGGCCGACATCGTCGATCAGCCCGACCTTAACCAGCAGCGTCCGCGTGACCGCCATCGGCAGGAAGAACGCGAGGTAGATCACGATCGAGCGTTGCCCGCAGGCGCGCAACGCCGCGGTGACCGGCCCCCCGGCCGACGTCAGCAGGGCGGCGCCGGCGACGATGGCGAGCGCGCCGGCGCCGCCGAGGATCAGGCTGACCAGCGGCAGGCTGGCGAGCGTCGGGTACCCCGGCAGCCGCGAGGGCGTGAAGGCGAGCCACGCCTCGATCCCCGCCCAGAGCATCAGCCCGGCACAGGCCGCCCCCGGGTGGCGCGCGACCCGGTCGGCCAAGGCGAAGATGCGCCCGGCGAACAGGTATCCGGCCACGAAGTAGACGTAGCGGGCGCAGAATTCCTCCGCGAGATAGGACGGGGTCGCGATCGGCACGACCTGCAGCAGGGCGGCGCCGGCCAGGAGCACCGCCGCCGGCACGCGGCGCAGCAGCTTGGTCACCACCGAGAACACCGCGAGCAGGTAGATGAACCACAGCGTCGCGTACGGCTCGATCAGCGTGTGGACGAGATGGGCCGCGAAGGCGCCGGGCCCGGCCTCGCCGACGATCGCCGGATACTTCGCGAGCGACTGGACGACGACCCAGAGCCCGTAGAAGTAGGCGAAGTGGACGACACGCCGGTCGGCGAACAAGCGCCAGTCGCGGTCGATCACCCGGCCGACGAACAGGCCCGACAGCAGGAAGAAGTCCGGGATCCGGAACGGCTTCGCGAAGCTCACCGCCGTGTGGAGGAAACCCTCGCCGTCCATCGCCTCGCCGGTGCCGAGGGTGGAATGCATCATCACCACGAGGAGGATGCAGATGCCCTTGGCGACGTCGACCCAGGCGAGACGCATCGCATCCCCCGGCC
>NZ_VRVH01000294.1:0-5505 GCF_008040095.1 Methylobacterium sp. WL6
GGCCGGCGCGCGGAAAGCCGGTCGCCGCGGCGGCGCCCGCCGAAAAGCCGGTGTGGCTGCGGGCGCTCGAGAGCGCCCGGCCGGTGCTCTACGACGTGCGCTGGCCGCTCGCCGTGGTGCTGGAGACCGGCCGCAACGGCGTGAAGGTCGGGCTCGGCGACGGCCGCGTCGCGCTGCTCGACCCCGGCATTGCCCGCGGCAGGCTGCAGCCGTACGACGTCGTCCGGGTGAAGCTGCGGGACGGCAAAGGTCTGCGCGCCGAGATCCGCGTGAAGCCGTCGGTGCAGGGCGCGGCCCTGGTGCTGGAGAACCGCACCGGCCGCATCCTGGCGATGGCCGGCGGGTTCTCCTACCCGGCGAGCCAGCTCAACCGCGTGACGCAGGCGGTGCGCCAGCCCGGCTCGACCCTGAAGCCGCTGACCTACCTCGCCGCGCTGAACGCCGGCCTGCAGCCCAACACCCTGGTGATGGACGCGCCCGTGACCCTGCCGCCGATCGGCGGGGTCGGCGACGCATGGTCGCCGAAGAACTACGAGGGCGGCGGCTCCGGCCCGACGACCCTGCGGCGCGGCCTGGAATTCTCCAAGAACCTCGTCACCGCCCGCCTGCTCCAGGGCGGGATCGCGGACAAGGCGCCGGCCAGCCTCAAGCGGGTCTGCGACATCGCCCTGGAGGCGCAGATCTACGCCGCCTGCGAGCCGTACTACCCGTTCGTGCTGGGCGCCCAGCCGGTGCGGATGATCGACCTCGCCGGGTTCTACGCCGCGGTGGCCAACGAGGGCGCCCGCACCGCGCCCTACGCCCTCGAAGGGATCGAGCGCGACGGCAGGACCGTCTACGCCCACGCGGCCCGCGAGCCGGTGCGGATCGGCTCGGCCGACCGGGTCGCGTTCTACCAGCTCAAGACCATGCTCCAGGGCGTGACCAACCACGGGACCGCGGCGGCCCTGGCGCGGGTCTCGCAGTTCGTGGCCGGCAAGACCGGCACCTCGGAGAACGAGAACGACGCGTGGTTCGCCGGCTTCACCAACGAGGTCACGGTGGTGGTCTGGGTCGGCTACGACAATGCCGACGGCACCCGCAAGACGCTGGGCCGCGGCCAGACCGGCGGCCACGTCTCCGTGCCGATCGCGTCCGCGATCTTCCAGGCCGCCTGGGCCAACGGCGTGGCCAAGACCCCGCTGGCCCCGCCCTCCCCGGAGGCGCGGCAGATGCTCGTCGACCTCTCGATCGACCCGCGCAGCGGGCAGCGCGTCTCGGGCGGCGGGTTCACCGAGCACTTCCGCAAGGCCGCCGACGGCCGCATGGCCGACACGCAGTACAAGCTGCTGCCGCGCGAGAACGCCTACGCGATGCGGCCGGACGCGGAGGACGGCGACCTCTCGGGCCTCGAGGACGGCGCCGACGTCGCCGGCGACGCCTACGGCAACCGCGCGCCCGATGCCGACCTGCTCGACCCGTTCGGCGACCGGCGCCCGGCGATGCGCAGCCGCCGGGCCCAGGGCGACCTCGACGGCGGCTCCCGGCTCTGGCCCGGCCAGACGGCGCGCTCGCCCTTCGGCGACGACGATGCCCGGCCGCGGCGGCGCGACCCCGATTACCTGTTCGGCGACGACCCGCGCTACTGACGCCGCCGCCCCTCCCCCTTTCCCATCGAGGTTCCTTTCGTGCGGATGCAGCTTCCGGCTCGCCTTGCCCTGCCCTTGCTCGTGCTCCCGGGGTTCGTGCTCTCGGGCGCCCCATGCGCGATGGCCCAGGCGCCGGCACCGTCGCCCGCGCAGCCGGGCATGGCGGCGACGCCGGCCGCCGCCGGGCGGATCCGCGAGGTCGCCTCGATCACCGCCGTCGATCCGACGACGCTCAAGCCCGGCGCGATCCTGGTGAGCGACCACCGCGACAACCCGTCGACGCCGGAGAACGGCCTGACGCCCTACCTCGACTGGGTCCGGACCAAGCCTGCGGAAGCGGCCGCGCTCTCGCCCTTCCCCGGCTACAAGGAGCCGGACTACACCACCACCGTGAACGGCGTGGCCAAGCCCCGGCACGAGACGCTGAAGGTCTACGTCGCCGAGGGGCGCTTCGTGGTGGCGCGGCCTCCCGAGGCGATCGACCTCGCGGCGCTGGCCCGTCTCGGCTTCGTGCAGGCGATGGACCCGGCGATCAAGCACAAGGCCCTCGACCCCGCCGACGTGACGCCGACCAAGGACCCCGCCGCGGCCTTCGCCCGCCGTCCCGACCGCCCGTGGTGCGAGCCGGGCACGGTCTGCATCGAGTCGCGCTACGACCTCGAGGGCAAGCTGCCGCTCGGCGTGAAGCTCGCCAACAAGCTGGAGGAGGGTGGCGCGAAGAAGATCGCCGAGTTCGTGACGTTCCAGAGCGAGCTGCGCACCCTCGCCCCCGATCGGGCGGCCGGCCTCGGGGCGCTGACGAAGGTCGACACCACCGTCACGGGCGGGCTGGAGCAGACGATCTTCTGGGTCAACCAGATCCTGCGCTTCGGCAAGTTCCTGGCGGTGTTCCAGCCGATGCCGGGCGACCCGACCAAGACCGTCGTGACCACCTACATGGCGCTGGCGATCAAGGGCGACGTCCTCGACCGCAAGGCGGAATACGCCCGCGTCCCCGTGCTCAGGAACCTGCTGCCGGCGCAGGTGCTGATGGGCAATTCGAGCTTCAACACCGGCACCTCGATCAGCGCCGGCCTGCCGACCTACGCCCGCAACCGCATCGCGGCCTTCGCCGACGCCCTGGCCAAGCGCTAGGGCGCCCCGGGCCGCGGGTGCGGAGCGATCCGGGGATCAGTAGCCGCGGTTGGCGATCGAGGGAATCGAGGGCTGGGTGTACAGGCGGTTCACGTCGGGCCGGGTCTGCGTGCCGTTGGTGTCGTTCGAGCGCCGGTAGTTGTCGGTGTTGAAGGTCTCCGCCAGGCCGCTGCGGCTGTCGGGGCCGTCGACGCTGTTGCAGGCGCCGAGGCCGCCGACCAGGGCGGCCGCGAGGGCGAAGGGAGCGAGTGTCTGAACGGTCGGGACGAGGCGCATCGCGGGTCCTGGGGCGTGATCGGGAGGGAAGGCGCGGAAATGACGGGCCGAGGTGTCGGGCCAGTGTGTCCGCGTCAAGGCGGTGCCGATCGCGTGAATCGGTTGCCGGGGATGTGATGTCGCCCGGCCACGGAAAAGTCACCACGGCGTGGCTTTGCGGCCGCGAAACCGGGCATTCGTGTGGAGGAGCGGCGGTGCGACCCTGGCCAAGCGGGCGCGTTCCGGCGACAACGACCGTGATGAGCCGAAAGCCTTCATGAGCAACGTCCTGCCCTTCCGCCCGCGCACCCCCGTGCAGCAGCTCGCCCGTTGCGAGGTCGTCGCCGTCGCCGGAGACCTTCTCACGCTGCTCGAGCAGCTCGAGGACGTCAGCGCCCGCGCCGCCGCCATGGGCCGCCCGGCGCTCGAGGTCGAGCGCACGGTCCAGCACCTGCTCGACGCGGTCAGCGCCGTCGAGCGCGCGCTCGACTGCATCGGCGAGGGCGAGCAGGCCGCGCCGGCCTGACGCCCGACGCAGCAACCGCCGACATCCGTCCGGACGTTTCGCGCGACCCGATGCGATCGGGCCCGCGCCTTCCGCCATGCGTTCGACCGGTGCGCCCGCCCGCGAATTCGCGTGCAAACTTCGCGGAACTGTCGCGTTTAAGTTGCCGTTAACGGGGTGTCGCATCGCACGCGCCGTGCGGTTCACCTCATGTCTCTGCACGCCCATCCTTGGAGGGATCGATGACGTCGTCCTTGAACCGTCGCGTCCTCGCCACCGTGCTCGCCGGTGGCCTCGTCGCCGGCGGCGTCGCCCAGGCGCAGGCGGCCGAGCTCGGCTTCTTCGAGGCGCTGTTCGGTGGGGCCCGCCCGGCGGCGCAGGCGCAGGCGCCCGAGCCGAGCCAGCCGGCCTATTCCGGCGGCGCGTACCGTCCGCGCATCCGCCGGGCGATGTCGCCGCGGCTGCGGCCGCGGACCCGCTACGCCGCCCTGCCCGCCGCGGAGCCGCTGAAGGTGCGGATCACCGACCGCCAGAAGCCGATCGACATGACGGGCGGCGCCGCCGCCGCCCTGATGAAGGACGAGACGCTGCGGCCCGGCGACATCGTGGTGTTGAGCAGCGGAGCCCGCGTGTTCACCGGCGATCCCGATGCGGCCCACACGATGCGCGACTTCGCCCCGGTCGAGCGTTCGGCCTACGTCGATCGCGGCACCCGCAAGCAGCTGGCGGCGCTGATGGCGCCCGCTTCGGCGCTGCCGGCCGACCAGGCGCGCAAGTTCGTCGAGCGGCTGAAATCCACGCCGCGCACGCCCGCGACCCTGATGCCGCAGCAGACCTCGATGCGCGTCATCAGCCCGTGGACGGTGGCGCCCTGAGGCGCCGACCGATCCTGTCATTCGCGGAGGATCAGCTGACCGCGGCGCCGGTCAGGCTCGCCCAGACCGTGCCGTAATGGCAGGCGGCGGCCGCGAGCACAAAGGCGTGCCAGATCGCGTTCTGGAACGGAAGCTTGCGCCAGACGTGGAAGATGACCCCGACCGAGTAGAGCAGGCCGCCGACCGCGAGCATCCACAAAGCGGTCGGCTGCAGCGCCGCGATCACCGATTCGTAGGCGAACAGGCCGCACCAGCCGAGGAGCAGGTAGAGGCCGATCGACAGCCGGTCGAAGCGGCCGGGCAGCAGCAGCTTCACCGCGATGCCGATCCCGGCCACGATCCACACGAAGGCGAGGAGCGCCCACGCCGTCGGCCCGGTCCCGACCAGGGCGACAAGCGGCGTGTAGGTGCCGGCGATCATCAGGTAGATCAGCGCGTGGTCGGCGCGGCGCAGCAGCCATTTGCGCGGGCCGACCGGGTAGAGGTTGTAGGTGGCCGAGACCGCCAGCATCGAGACCAGGGCGGTGGCGTAGACCGCCACCGCGACCCGCTCGGACGTGCCGAGATGCTCCGTCAGCGCCATCGACACCAGGGCCACCGCCCCGGCGAGGCCGAGGAGCACGCCGAGGCCGTGGACCACCCCGTCGGCGACGATCTCGCGCGGCGTATAGTGCCAGGTGAGACCAACCGGTCGTCCGTCTTCGGCCAGGAACATCACAGCCTCCTGCAACGCATCGAGGCTAAGCCGTTTCGATGACACTCGTTCCACCGGCAGACCACGCAGCGCCGAGCCGTCCCGCCTTTTCCACCGATCAGGCTCAACATTCATCCTGAATCGGGGAAGCGGGCCTCCGAGCCGCCATCAGGCGCCGCGTCCGGCCAGCGCCTCGAAGCCGAACGGGGCGATCGCCGGGCCGGTCGTGCGCGTCGCGCGCACGAGGCCGCGGCTCAGGCGCGCATGGACGGTCGCCATCACTAGGACGGCCATCGCCAGCACCTGGTGCGCCAGGGCCGCCCAGAGCGGCACGGCCATCAGCAACGTCGCGATGCCGAGCGCGGCCTGAGCCACGGCGAGCCCGGCGACGCCGGTGGCGCGCCGTGGCTCAGG
>NZ_VRVH01000295.1:0-5437 GCF_008040095.1 Methylobacterium sp. WL6
ACCACGCCGCCTTCCCGCGCGGGCTCGACCTCGTGCTCACCGCGCCGGGCGTCGTCGCCGGGCTGCCGCGCTCGTCGCGGCCCGTCCCTTCGCCCGCCCCTTCGCCCGTCCCTTCGGAGGCGTAGACCGATGTACGTGGCGGTGAAGGGCGGCGAGGCCGCGATCGACAACGCCCACCGGCTGCTCGCCGAGACGCGCCGGGGCGACCCGTCGGTGCCCGACCTCACCGTGGCGCAGATCCGCGAGCAGATGCGGCTGCTGGTCGACCGGGTGATGACCGAGGGCTCGCTCCACGATCCGGATCTGGCCGCGCTCGCCCTCAAGCAGGCCCGCGGCGACGTCGTCGAGGCGGTGTTCCTGGTCCGCGCCTACCGCACCACCCTGCCGCGCTTCGGCGCCACCCTGCCGGTGGAGACCGGGGCGATGGCGGTGTCGCGCCGGGTCTCGGCGACCTTCAAGGACCTGCCCGGCGGGCAGGTGCTCGGCCCGACCTTCGACTACACCCATCGCCTGATCGACTTCTCGCTCGCCGAGGGCATGGCGCCCGAGCCCGGCGCGGAGGCCGAGCCCGGCGCGGACGCGGCCGCCTGCCCGCGCGTGACCGACCTGCTCGGCGAGGCCGGCCTGATCGAGCCGTCGCCCCGGGACGAGGGCGCCCCCGTCGGCGACCTGACCCGCGAGCCGGTCGACTACCCGGCCGACCGTGCGGTCCGGCTGCAGACGCTGGCGCGGGGCGACGAGGGCTTCGTGCTGGCGCTGGCCTACTCGACGCAGCGCGGCTACGGCCGCACCCATCCCTTCGTCGGCGAGGTCCGCTTCGGCACCGTGGCGCTGGAGCTCGTCCCCGAGGAGCTCGGCTTCCCGGTGCAGCTCGGCGCCGTGGCGATGACCGAGTGCCAGATGCTCGCCCAGTTCCACGGCGGCGGCGACGTCCCGCCCCGGTTCACCCGCGGCTACGGGCTCGTCTTCGGCCAGGGCGAGCGCAAGGCGATGGCGATGGCCCTGGTCGACCGGTCGCTGCGCGCGGCCGAGCTCGGCGAGGCGCTGGTCGCCCCGGCGCAGGACCAGGAATTCGTGCTCGCCCATTGCGACAGCCTGCAGGCGACGGGCTTCGTCGAGCACCTCAAGCTGCCGCACTACGTCGACTTCCAGGCCGAGCTGGAGCTGCTGCGCCGCCTGCGCGCCGAGCACGCCGCCGCGCGGACGGGAGAGTCCGGGCCGGACGAAGCGCTTCGGGAGGCCGCCGAATGAGCACGCCCGCCGCGCGGCCGGAGACCGGCTACAACTTCGCCTACCTCGACGAGGGCACCAAGCGGATGATCCGCCGGGCGATCCTCAAGGCGATCGCGATCCCCGGCTACCAGGTGCCCTTCGCCGCCCGCGAGATGCCGATGCCCTACGGCTGGGGCACCGGCGGGGTCCAGGTCACCGCCGCGATCCTGGGGGCGTCCGACGTGCTCAAGGTGATCGACCAGGGCGCCGACGACACCACGAACGCGGTCTCGATCCGGCGCTTCTTCTCGGCCACCGCCGGCATCGCCACCACCACGCGGACGGTGAAGGCCACGGTGATCCAGACCCGCCACCGCATCCCGGAGGCGCCGCTGAGGGAGGGCCAGATCCTGGTCTACCAAGTGCCGATCCCGGAGCCCCTGCGCTTCCTCGAGCCGCGCGAGACCGAGACGCGCCAGCTCCACGCGCTCGCCGAGTACGGGCCGATGCACGTCAAGCTCTACGAGGACATCGCCCGCCACGGCCACATCGCCACCACCTACGCCTACCCCGTCGAGGTCGCGGGCCGCTACGTCATGGACCCGTCGCCGACGCCGAAGTTCGACAACCCGAAGATGGACGACTGCCCCGCCCTGCAGCTCTTCGGCGCCGGCCGCGAGAAGCGCATCTACGCGGTGCCGCCCTACACGCGGGTGCGCAGCCTCGACTTCGAGGACCATCCCTTCCAAATCCAACGCTTCGACCGCCCCTGCGCCCTGTGCGGGGCGGACGACGCCTACCTTGACGAGGTCGTCCTCGACGATGCCGGCGGGCGGATGTTCGTCTGCTCCGACACCGATCATTGCGAGGACCGGCGCCGGTGCGGGTTCGGGCCGGCGGCTCCCCCTCCCCCCTCTGCGGAGGAGGGGGAGCCGCGGAGCGGGTCGGGAGAGGGGAGCGCGGTATCCGGCACTGTCGCTCCCCTCTCCCGACCCTCGCTCACGCGAGGCCCACCCTCCCCCGCACCCAAGTTGGGCCTGCCCGACTTGGGCACACCAGGTGCGGATCTCGGGCAAGCCCGAGATCTGCCGGGGGGAGGGAAGAACGGAGCGGAGGAACGATCATGACCGCCCCCCTGCTCACGGTCTCCGGCCTGACCAAGCGCTACGGCGCGCGCACGGCCTGCGACGGCGTCGGCTTCACTTTGGAGGCGGGCGAGGTGCTGGCGGTGGTCGGCGAATCCGGCTCCGGCAAGTCGACCCTGCTCGGCCTGGTCGCCGGCGAGGTCGCGGCGGATGCGGGCTCGGTCGCCTACCGGATGCGCGACGGCGCCAGCCGCGACCTCGCGACCTTGAGCGCGGCCGAGCGCCGGGCGCTGATGCGCACCGACTGGGGCTTCGTGCGCCAGGACGCGTCGCAGGGCCTGCGCATGGCGGTCTCGGCCGGCGGCAACGTCGGCGAGCGGCTGATGGGCGTCGGCGAGCGCCATTACGGCCGCATCCGCGCCACCGCCCTCGACTGGCTCGGCCGCGTCGAGATCGCCGCAGACCGGATCGACGACCCGCCGACGCGGTTCTCCGGCGGCATGCGCCAGCGCCTGCAGATCGCCCGCAACCTCGTGACGAGCCCCCGCCTCGTGCTGATGGACGAGCCGACCTCGGGCCTCGACGTCTCGGTGCAGGCGCGCCTGCTCGACATGGTCCGCGGGCTCGTGGCCGAGCTCGGGCTCGCAGTGATCATCGTCACCCACGACCTCGCCGTCGCCCGCCTGCTCTCGCACCGGGTGCTGGTGATGCGCCACGGCCGGGTGATCGAGACCGGGCTGACCGATCAGGTCCTCGACGACCCGCAGGCCGCCTACACCCAGCTCCTCGTCTCCTCGGTGCTCACCGCATGACCCCGCCGCTGATCGCCTTCGAGGACGTGGGCAAGCGCTTCACCCTGCATCTGCGCGGCGGCACGGTGCTGCCGGTGATCGCGGGCGCGAGCCTCGCCGTCGCGGCGGGCGAGTGCGTGGTGCTCGGCGGCGCGTCCGGCACCGGGAAATCCTCGCTCCTGAAGATGGCCTACGGCAATTACCGCTGCGAGCACGGCGCGATCCGGATCTGGGACGGAGCCCGCACGGTGGACGTCGCCACGGCCGAGCCGCGTGCGATCCTGGCCCTGCGCCGGCACGTCGTCGCCTACGTCTCGCAGTTCCTGCGCGTGATCCCCCGCGTCGGCGCCCGCGCGATCGTCGAGGCGGCGGGCATCGAGGGCGGCCTCGCCGCCGATGTGGCGCGCGCGCGCGCCGCGGCGCTGCTCGCGCGCCTCGACCTGCCCGAGCGCCTATGGGACCTGCCGCCGGCCACCTTCTCGGGCGGCGAGCAGCAGCGGGTGAACATCGCCCGTGGGTTGATCGCCGACCGGCCCCTCGTGCTGATGGACGAGCCGACCGCCTCGCTCGATGCCCGCAACCGCGACGTCGTGATCGCGCTGATCCGCGAGAAGCGGGCGGCGGGCGCGGGCATCCTCGGCATCTTCCACAACGCCGACGTACGCGAGGCGGTGGCGACGCGGATCGTGGACGTGGCGGATTTCCGCGCGCCGATCGCGGCATGAGCGGGCGGGGCATGAACGGGCGCGGCATGAGCGGAGACGGCGGAGCGATGGCGGACCGGGTCGAGATCCTCGAGAACGCGCGCCTTGTCCTGGCCGACCGCGTCGTCGACGGCTGGCTCGCGATCGTGGACGGCCGCATCGCCGAGCACGGCGCGGGCCGGGCGCCGGAGCGCGGCCGGGACCTCCGCGGCGACCACCTCGTCCCCGGCCTGGTCGAGCTGCACACCGACCACCTGGAAAGCCACTACGCGCCGCGCCCCGGCGTGCGCTGGCATCCGCTGGGCGCCGTGCTCGCCTACGATGCGCAGATCGCCGCCTCGGGGATCACCACCGTGTTCGATTCGCTGCGCGCCGGCACCGACCCGGACGGCAGCGGCCTCGGCTCCGAGCTCGACGCGCTGGCGCAGGCCATCGCCGACGCGCGCGCCGCCGACCTGTTCCGGGCCGAGCACCGGACGCATCTGCGCTGCGAGATCCCGTCGGCCGACGTGATCGACACCGTCCGCGCCTTCGTCCGGCGTCATCCCGTCGGCCTGATCTCGCTGATGGATCACACGCCGGGGCAGCGGCAGTTCCGCGACATGGCGAAGTATTATCAATATGCCGGCCGCGGCGGCCGGCCGATCGAGGCGATCCGGGCCGGCACCGAGCGCAAGATCCGCGACGGCGCCGCGCTCAACGCCCGCAACCGCCCGATCCTCGTGGCGCTGGCCCGGGAGCAGGGCATCCCGCTGGCGAGCCACGACGACACGACGCTGGCCGACGTCGCCCAGTCGCGGGCCGAAGCGGTCGCGCTCGCCGAGTTCCCGACCACCCGCGAGGCGGCCGAGGCTTCGCACGCGGCCGGCATCACCGTGATGATGGGCGCGCCCAACCTGATCCGCGGCGGCTCGCATTCCGGCAACGTGGCGGCGCACGCTCTCGCCGAGGCCGGCCTGCTCAGCATCCTGTCCTCCGACTACGTGCCGGCGAGCCTGCTGATGGCGGCGTTCCAGCTGCCCGAGCGCGTGCCCGGCATCGACCTGGCCGCCGCCATCGCCACCGTCACCGCCAACCCGGCCCGCGCCACCGGCCTCGACGACCGCGGCCGGATCGCGCCCGGCCTGCGCGCCGACCTCGTCCGCGTGCGGACGGCGCAAGGGGTGCCCGTCGTCCGCGAGGTCTGGCGCGCCGGCGCGCGGGTGGTGTGATGGCGGGCGGCTTCGTCCTCGTGGTCGGCCCGAGCGGGGCCGGCAAGGACACGGTGATCGCCGCAGCGCGGGCGCAGCTGGCCGGCGACCCGCGCTTCGTCTTCCCGCGCCGCCTGGTGACCCGGCCGCCCTCGGCACACGAGGACAACGCCGAGATCGCCGAGGCGGAGTTTTCCCGCGCCGCCGCGGCCGGCGCGTTTCCCCTGCATTGGCGCGCGCACGGCCTCGGCTACGCGATCCCGGCCGAGGCGCTGACCGAGGCCGAGCAGGGGCGGGTCGTGGTGTGCAACGTCTCGCGCCGGGTGATCGAGGCGGCGCGCCGGACGCTCCCCGGCGTGCATGTCGTGGCGATCACGGCCGCCCCCGAGATCCTGGCCGCACGGCTTGCCGCCCGCGGCCGCCCCGAGGACGGCGACCTCGCCGCGCGCCTGGCC
>NZ_VRVH01000296.1:0-5424 GCF_008040095.1 Methylobacterium sp. WL6
GCCCGTGCCGGCAAGGACAGGGGGAGCGCGAGGGCCAGGGCGGCGAGGCCGAGGCGATGGGCGCGAACGGTCATCGGCCGGTCTCCGCGGGCGTCGAGGCGAGGGGAAGGCGCCCGTCGAGGCCCGCATCGAGCAGGGCGAGGAGCTGGGCGACGGCGGCGGCCGGGTCGTAGCCGGGCAGCAGCGCCCGGTCGACGATGATCCCCTTCATCAGGGGGCCGAGCAGGGCGTAGAGCGCGGCCGGGTCGCAGGCGGGGGACCGCGCCAGGGCGGCGAAGGTCTCGACGAACCAGCCCCGCGCCTCGGCCTCGGCCCGCGCGGTCATCGCGGCGATCGCCGGGTTGCGCGTCGCCTCCGACCAGATGTCGACCCGCAGGATCGCGGTCTCGCGGGTGATCGAGACGAAGTAGCGGGTGATGATGCCGAGCAGCGCCGCGCGGCGGTCGCCGTCGCGCTCCAGCTCGGCCACGAGCAGGGCGCCGCGGGCGCGCTCGCACTCGGCGAGCCCGAGGACGAGGTCCTCCTTCGAGGCGAAGTAGCGGTAGACGTTGCCGGCGCTCATCGCCGCCTCGCGGGCGAGGTCCTGCATCGTGGTGCGGTGGAAGCCGTTGCGCACGAAGCAGGCCTCGGCCGCCGCCAGGATGTGCTCGCGCCGGGCCGACGGCTCGATCCGCGCCGAGACGGCGCTGCCGGCGCTCATCGCGCGAGGCTCGCCGCCGAGACGTGGGGCACAATGCGGCTCGCGTCCTTCGCGGGCGGGACGCCCTGGCAGGCGGCGGGACGAACCGCGAGCCCGGCACAGGACCGCGCCTGCCATCCGTCGGGACCGGCCCCGGTCCAGCCGATCAGCGCGACCCAGGCGAGCCCGAGGATCCCGACGAGCGCGAGGTTCGCCGGCGTGGCCACGGCGCGAAGCTCTGCGAGACGGAGGGCGGTGCCGGGATCGGAAACGGAAAGGCCCATGGCGGATTCCTGCGTGCCGCCCCCGTGTAATGAACGTTCATTCTCATGTCAATGAACGTTCATTCTCAGATCGGCTCAAGAAGCGCGTCGTCGCCGCAGCCCGTCTTCCCTCCCCCCGCGGGGGGAGGGAAGACGGGATCGCTCAGGCCGAAACGCTCACGCCGCGGCGCGGGTCACCGCGTCGACGACCGCGTCGACGACGTCGTTGACGAGGCCGCGGTCGTCGCCCTCGGCCATGACGCGGATGACCGGCTCGGTGCCGGACGGGCGGATGACGAGGCGGCCGGCGTTGCCCAGGCGCTCGCGGGCGTGCTCGATCGCGGTGACGACGCTGTCGGCGCGCAGCGGCTCGCCGGAGCGATAGCGCACGTTCTTCAGGATCTGCGGCAGCGGGTCGAAGCAGTGGCAGACCTCGCTGACCGGCCGCGCGCTGCGCTGGACCACGCTCAGCACCTGCAGCGCGGCCACCAGCCCGTCGCCGGTGGTGGCGTAGTCCGACATGATGATGTGGCCGGACTGCTCGCCGCCGAGGTTGTAGCCGTGCTCGCGCATGTGCTCGAGCACGTAGCGGTCGCCCACCGCGGTGCGGGCGAGCGAGAGGCCGATCCCGCCGAGGTAGCGCTCCAGCCCGAGGTTGGACATGATCGTGGCCACGATCCCCGGCTGGGTCAGGAGGTCGTCCTCCTTCCACGAGCGGGCGACGACGGCCATGAGCTGGTCGCCGTCGACGACCTGCCCCTTCTCGTCGACGATCAGCACCCGGTCGGCGTCGCCGTCGAGCGCGATGCCGATGTCGGCGCGCAGCTCCCGGACCTTGCCGACCAGGGCGGCGGGCGCGGTTGAGCCGACGTCGCGGTTGATGTTGAAGCCGTCCGGCTCGACGCCGATGGCGATGACCTCGGCGCCGAGCTCCCACAGGGTCTCGGGGGCGACGCGG
The DNA here is from genome assembly GCF_008040095.1 of Methylobacterium sp. WL6. Lineage (NCBI taxonomy): Bacteria > Pseudomonadati > Pseudomonadota > Alphaproteobacteria > Hyphomicrobiales > Methylobacteriaceae > Methylobacterium > Methylobacterium sp. WL6. The sequence goes on from NZ_VRVH01000296.1 coordinate 1,901, forward strand.
TAGGCGGCGCCGTTGGCGCAGTCGACCACGATGCGCAGGCCGTCCAGCGTCACGTTGCGCGGCAGCGAGCGCTTGGCGAACTCGATGTAGCGGGCATGCACGCTCTCGATGCGCTTGGCCCGGCCGAGCGACATGGAGCCGGCGAGCCGGGTGTGCAGCTCGCCGTCGATCAGCGCCTCGATCTCGCGCTCGATCGCGTCGTTGAGCTTGAACCCGTCCGGCCCGAACAGCTTGATGCCGTTGTCCTCGAACGGGTTGTGCGAGGCGGAGATCATCACGCCGATGTCGGCGCGCATCGAGCGGGTGAGCATCGCCACCGCCGGCGTCGGCATCGGCCCGAGCTGCAGCACGTCCATGCCGACCGAGGTGAAGCCGGCGATGAGCGCGGTCTCGATCATGTAGCCCGACAGGCGGGTGTCCTTGCCGATGACGACGCGGTGGCGATGGTCGCCGCGCTGGAACACCAGGCCCGCCGCCTGGCCGACCTTCAGCGCCAGCTCCGGCGTGATCACCCCGTTGGCCCGGCCGCGAATGCCGTCGGTGCCGAAATACTTTCTCACGAAACTCTCCGTCCCATCGGGCACGCGACGTTGCGGGCAACCTATCATCGATCGCGCGGCACGCGCGGATCGCGTCCCGTTACGGTGAATCGACGCCGCCTCTTCCCTCCCCGCAGAGGGGGAGGGAAAACCCGCGCTGCGTCTCCCATGCCTGTCCGTCTCGGATGCTGGACATACGAAAAAGGGCGCCGTCGTGGCGCCCTTCCCGTTCGTCGATGGTGAGGCTCTCAGCCCTGCGGCTGCGGCTCGAGGCCGCCGTCGCTCTCCTTCGGGCGGCCGCGGCCGGCCGACGGGACCGAGGAACCGCGGGCCGGCGTCGGGGGCACGTCGCCACCGTCGCGGACCGGGGGACGGCCCTTGAGCAGGTTCTTGATCTCGTCGCCCGAGAGTGTCTCGTACTCGAGCAGGCCCTGCGCGAGCGCCTCGAGGTCGTCCTTCCTGTCGGCCAGGATGCGGCGCGCTTCCTCCAGCCCGGTCTCGACGAGGCGGCGCACCTCGGCGTCGATCTTCTGGGCGGTCGACTCGGACACCGTCTGCTGGCGGCCCATCGACATGCCAAGGAAGACCTCGTCGTTGTTGTCGCCGTAGGCGACGGTGCCGAGCTCAGGCGAGAAGCCCCAGCGCGTGACCATCATCTTGGCGAGCCGCGTCGCCTGCTCGATGTCGGACTGGGCACCCGACGTCACCTTGTCCGGGCCGAAGGTCATCTCCTCGGCGATGCGGCCGCCCATCATGATCGCCAGCCGCGAGGTCATCTGCTCGAACGACATCGACAGCTTGTCGCGCTCGGGCAACTGCATGACCATGCCCAAAGCCCGGCCGCGCGGGATGATCGTCGCCTTGTGGACGGGGTCGGTGGCCGGGACGTTGAACGCGACGATGGCGTGGCCGCCCTCGTGGTAGGCGGTGAGCCGCTTCTCGTCCTCGGTCATGACGAGGGTGCGCCGCTCGGCGCCCATCATCACCTTGTCCTTGGCGTCCTCGAACTCGTGCATCGTGACGATGCGCTTGCCGCGGCGCGCGGCCAGCAGCGCCGACTCGTTGACGAGGTTCATCAGGTCGGCGCCCGAGAAGCCGGGGGTGCCGCGGGCGATGACCTTGAGGTCGACGTCCGGCGCCAGCGGCACCTTGCGGACGTGGACGCGCAGGATGCGCTCGCGGCCGGTCACGTCCGGGTTCGGCACCATGATCTGGCGGTCGAACCGGCCGGGACGCAGCAGCGCGGGGTCGAGCACGTCGGGGCGGTTGGTCGCCGCGATGATGATCACGCCCTCGTTGGCCTCGAAGCCGTCCATCTCGACGAGCAACTGGTTGAGGGTCTGCTCGCGCTCGTCGTTGCCGCCGCCGAGGCCGGCGCCGCGATGGCGGCCGACCGCGTCGATCTCGTCGATGAAGATGATGCAGGGGGCGTTCTTCTTGGCCTGCTCGAACATGTCGCGCACGCGGCTGGCGCCGACGCCGACGAACATCTCGACGAAGTCCGAGCCGGAGATGGTGAAGAACGGCACGTTGGCCTCGCCCGCCACCGCGCGGGCGATCAGGGTCTTGCCGGTGCCGGGGGGGCCGACCAGGAGCACGCCGCGCGGGATGCGCCCGCCGAGCCGCTGGAACTTCTGCGGGTCGCGCAGGAACTCGACGATCTCCTGCAGATCCTCCTTCGCCTCTTCCACGCCGGCGACGTCGTCGAAGCTGACGCGCCCGTGCGCTTCATTGAGGAGCTTGGCCTTCGACTTCCCAAAACCCATGGCGCGGCCGGCACCCGACTGCATCTGCCGGGACAGGAACACCCAGGCGCCGATGAAGACGAGGATCGGCAGCCAGCTCACCAGCAGCTGGATGAACCACGGCGTGTTGTCCGACGGCGGGCGCGCGGTGATCTGCACGCCCTTGCCCGAAAGCTTCGAGACGAGGCCCGGATCGTTCGGCGCGTAGGAGGTGAAGCTGCCGCCGCCGACGTAGGAGCCGGACACGTCCTGGCCCGAGATCACGACGGACTGGATCTTGCCGGCATCGGCGTCGTTGAGAAGCTGGCTGTAGGCGATCTCGCTCCCGCCGCCGCGGTGACCCGGATTCTGGAACAGGGTCACCAGGGCCAGGACGAGGAGGAAGATGACGACCCACAGAGCAAAATTGCGAAAATTCGGGTTCATCGATCAATCCCTGGGGCGTGTGGGCCGGCTGCCCGCCGCTGCGGGTTCGTCCGCGCACGCCAAGCCAATGTAGGCAGAGCCCTCCCCCTTGCCAAGTAAGTCGGGCACCCCTGCGGCAAGGCCGTCCCCTCGCCTGGGCGGAGCGGGCCGGATCGTCACGCGGCGGGCCGGGTCGGCGGCGATGGCGAGCCCGCGCAGGGTGCGCCGCACCGCGCGCCCCGATCTCAGCGCCGGCAGCAGGTCGCCGAGGACCAGCCGCTCCAGCCGCTCCAGCCGCCGCGGCAGCGTGCCGCCGGCCCGGTCGAGGGCGAGGTCGAGGACGCGCAGCGCGACCGCGTCGGGGAGCGCGGCGAGGATTTGGCCGTCGAGACGGAGCGGGACGATCGCCGCAGCACCCCCTCCCCCCACTGCGGGGGGAGGGAGAGGCGCGGCTCCCTCTCCTTCTGGGACAGGAGACCGGCGCCCTCCCACGGACAGCGGCGCCGAGACCGCCTGCCGGAAAGCGGCGTCCGCCGCCGCCGCCAACGCCGCGTCGTCGCGGGCGGCGCGCTCCGCGATCCTTGCGAATCGTTCGGTCGTGAACCCTTCGGCGGCGAGCAGGGGCAGCAATCGGCGCAGGCGCACCCGGCCGTAGCGGTCGTCGGCGTTCGAGGGGTCGCGCGCGAAACCGACGCCCTGCGCCTCGCACCAGGCCACGAGGTCAACCTTGGCGATGTCGAGGAAGGGCCGCGCCAGCGCCAGCCCGGGCTCGAGCGGGCGCTCCCGCCGCATGCCGGCGAGGCCCGCCGGGCCGCTGCCGGCGATCAGGCGCATC
>NZ_VRVH01000297.1:0-5363 GCF_008040095.1 Methylobacterium sp. WL6
CGCCGGCACTGCGCCTTGGTCAGCGCCGCGTCGGTGGCGACCACCGCCAGCGTCGTCGCGGCGCCGGGCAGGCCGCGGACGGGAAAGGCGAGGGCGTCGTCCGGCATCGCGCCGGGCCAGCCGAGGCCGCCGAACTCCGCCGCCCGCTCGAACGGCGCCGCCCAGAAATGCGGGCCGTCGCCGACCGTCACCCGGCCGAAGGCGTTGACCGCCGCGAGCGCGCCGACCCGGAAGCCGGTGCCCGGAACGTCGGCCGAGGCCGAGCCTATCCCGCCCTTGAGGTTGGCCGTGCGCGCGCCGGTGCCGGCCCCGACCGAGCCGAGCGCCACGTCCTCCGAGGCCATTTGGGCCGCCAGGAACCCGAGCTCGCGATAGGGCGGATAGCGCCCCCACGCCTTGTCGCCGCCGTTGAGCAGGTCGAACAGGATCGCGCCGGGCACGATCGGCACCCGCATCCCGCTGACGGGAAAGCCGCGCCCGTTCTCGGCGAGCCACGCCACGACCCCCGCGGCGGCATCCAGCCCGAAGGCCGAGCCGCCCGACAGCACCAGCGCGTCGATGCCCTCGACGGTGCGCTCGGGGTCGAGCAAATCGGTCTCGCGGGTGCCCGGCCCGCCGCCGCGGACGTCCACCGCCGCCGTGACCGGCCGGTCGAACACCAGCGCGGTGACGCCGCTGGCGACCCGTGCGTCCGTGGCGTGGCCGACCCGGATGCCGGCGATGTCGGTGATGGCGTTCCGCATGGATGGCAGCATGCCACGATCGCGCGCGGGCCGCACGGCTTGAGCGGCGATGCGGGCGGGTGCAGGATCGCGACGATGCCCCAGGACGTCGTCATCCGCCCCGTCGCCCGCGCCGACCACGCGCAGTGGCTCCCGCTCTGGGAGGGCTACAACCTGTTCTACGAGCGCGTCGGCCCGGCGGCGATCCCGCCCGCGGTGACGCAGGCGAATTGGGAGCGGTTCTTCGACGCCTACGAGCCGATGCACGCGCTGGTGGCCGAACGCGAGGGCCGGCTGATCGGCCTGACGCACTACCTCTACCACCGCACCACCACGGCCACCGCGCCGTTCTGCTACCTGCAGGACCTTTTCACGACGGCCGACGCCCGCGGGCGGGGCGTCGGCCGCGCGCTGATCGAGGCCGTCTACGTTGCGGCGCGCCGCGCCGGCTCGCCGCGGGTCTACTGGCAGACGCACGAGACCAACGCGACGGCGATGCGGCTCTACGATCAGGTCGGCGACCGCTCGGGCTTCGTGGTCTACCGCAAGCCGCTCTGAGCCCGTCGTCCACCGCGACCCCGCGCCTGTGGACGCGCGGCGCGCCGGACGCATCGCGAAGGGTGCTCGCGTGTTAACGGGAGGCTCGGGATTTCCCGCGGCGTGCAACCGGAGCGACGATGGCGTTCGGCATCGAGATGGGGCTCGGGCTCGACGGGCAGGGCATCGGCCAGCCGGCCCGCCTCGACCTGGAGGAGCTGCTCGCGACGCGCCTGCTCGTCCAGGGCAATTCCGGCTCGGGCAAGTCGCACCTGCTGCGCCGCCTGCTGGAGCAGAGCGCCGGCCACGTGCAGCAGGTGGTGATCGACCCCGAAGGCGACTTCGTCACTCTCGCCGAGGCGCACGGCCACCTCGTGGTGGACGGAAGCCACGGGGAGGGCGACCTACAGGCGATCGCCGCGCGGGTGCGCGGGCACCGCGTCTCGGTGGTGCTCGACCTCGAGAGCCTCGACATGGAGGCGCAGATGCGCGCCGCCGCCGCCTTCCTCGGCGGGCTGTTCGAGGCCGAGCGGGCGCATTGGTATCCCTGCCTCGTCGTGGTCGACGAGGCACAGATCTTCGCGCCGGCCGCCGCCGGCGACGTCTCTGACGAGGCCCGCAAGATCGCGCTCGGTGCGATGACCAACCTGATGTGCCGCGGGCGCAAGCGGGGCTTGGCCGGCATCATCGCGACGCAGCGGCTGGCCAAGCTCGCCAAGAACGTCGCGGCCGAGGCCACCAACTTCCTGATGGGGCGCACCTTCCTCGACATCGACATGGCGCGGGCCGCCGACCTGCTCGGCCTCGACCGGCGCGGCGCGGAGCGCTTCCGCGACCTGGCACGGGGCGAGTTCGTGGCGCTCGGGCCGGCGCTGAGCCGCCGTCCGCTCGCTCTCCGCATCGGTCCGGTCACCACCTCGTCGCGCGCGGCCTCGCCGACCCTGATCCCGCTGCCGCAGGCGGCGGACGCGGACCTGCGCGCCCAGATCCTGGCGCCGGCCGAAGCCGGCTTCGCCTACCCGACGCGGGCGTCGCGGGCGCCGGCGACGCCGCGCGTCAGCCCCGCCGACCTGATGCGGGAGCTCGCCGCCCACCGTCCGGAGCCGGCCGCCGCCCCGCCCGTGCTCGACGAGGCCGAGAACCGGGCCGGCTGCGAGGCGATCCTGCGCGGGCTGGTCGCCGAGCCCGAGGCCGGGCGCCAATCCGTCGCCGTGGTCTACCAGGACTTCCTGGTCCGCTGCCGGATGCGCGGCCTCGACGGCGAGCGCGTCGGGCTCCAGGCCTTCCGCCGGTCCCTGAGCGTGGCACGGGCCGGGATCGATGCGGCGCCCGCCGCGACCGACGGGGACGAACGCTGGACCCAGGCGCAGGGGGCCGCCGCCGGGATGCCGGAGGAGGTCCAGGGCCTGTTCCTGCTGCTGGCGCGGGCGGCGCTCGCGGGCGAGCCCTGTCCCGGCGATGCGGCGCTGGCCCGGGCCATCGGCAGCCGCTCGCCCGGCCGCGCCCGGCGCCTGCTCGGCTACATGGAAAGCCGCAACGCCATCGTCTGCCGCGTGGACTTCTCGAAGAACCGCATCATCGCCCTGCCGGCGCTCGGCTGCGAGACCGCACCGGGCGACCCGAAGGCGGACGTCGCCGAGCCGGCGGCGGCGGACGCGCCCGATCCCGGGGGTAGCTGGGGGCTGTTCGCGGCGGAGTGAGGGGTTTGCCGCGAACGCGAGACGCTTGGGGTCAGCCTGCGCTGAGCCGCATCAGCTCCGCGATCAGGGTCCTCGACGACTCCGCAACGCTCAGCCCGTCGGTGACCAAGGTCATGTCGGGGTCGAGCGGCGCCTCGTAGGGCGCCGAGATCCCCGTGAAGTTCGGGATCGTGCCGGCCCGCGCCCTGTCGTACAGGCCCTTCGGGTCGCGCGCCTCGCACACCGCCAGTGAGGTGTCGATGAAGACCTCCAGGAACGGGATGTCGCCCGCGATCTGCCGCGCTGTCGCGCGCTCGGCGCGGAACGGCGAGATCAGCGACACGATCACCACCAGTCCCGCCTCCGCCATCAGGCGCGCGGTCTCGGCCGCCCGCCGGATGTTCTCGGCGCGATCGGCCGCGGTGAACCCGAGGTCCCGGTTGAGGCCGTGGCGCAGGTTGTCGCCGTCGAGCACCATGGCGTGCCGCCCCGCCTCGGTGAGCGAGCGGTCGACGGCGTTGGCGATGCTCGACTTGCCCGCCCCCGACAGCCCGGTGAACCAGGCGATGGCCGGGCGCTGGCTCAGGCTGCGCCAGCGCGTCTCGCGGGGCTGAAGGGTCTGCCAGGTCAGGTTGTCGGCGCGGTGCGACGGGTCGGGCAACGGCACAATCCTCGGGCCAGCTGTCGCATCCCCCCGCCCCCTCGGGGATCCGCTCGCGCGATGCCTAGCCGGAACCGCGTTGGAACGGAACCCGTCGATCACGCTGGCGTGAACGACGGCTCCGCCACCGGGGCGGCCTTGGGGATCGCCCTCGGCCGACCCTCGTCGTCGATCGCGACGAAGGTGAAGGTCGCCGACGTCACCTTCTCGCGCACCTGCGTCCGGAAGCGCCGCGCCCAGGCCTCGACCTCGATCTTCATCGAGGTGCGCCCGACATGCCCGATCCGGGTGTAGACGCAGAGCACGTCGCCGATCCGCACCGGGCGGATGAAGGTCATGGCGTCCAGGGCCACGGTGACCACGCGGCCCTCGGCCCGGTCGACCCCGGCAATGCCGCCGGCCTGGTCCATCTGCGACAGCACCCAGCCGCCGAAGATGTCGCCGTTGGCGTTGGTGTCGGCCGGCATCGCGATGGTGCGCACCGTCAGATCGCCCTGCGGTTCCTCGGCGCTGTCCCGGTCCATGCGGTCCTGTTCCTTGGCGCGAAGCGCACCGACGCGCTCGGGGCGCGGCGCCGATTATGCGCGAACGCCGCGATGTCGAAAGGGGTCAGGGCATCAGGCCGGCGAGTTTCAGGCCGGCCGCCAGGAAGACGGCGGCGGCGCAGACCAGGCATTCGAGCGGGATCGATTGCCAGAGGTCGCGCGCGATCACCTCGCGCGTCGCGATATCGTCCATGGGGCGTTCCTCCCGGGCGGACCGATCTGATGCCGGCCGTCCCGAACGCGAGACCCTACACCGGATCGCGCGCGAACGCAGCCCGCTTGCCCAAGTCATGAAAAAACCCGACGGCCCCAAGGGCCGCCGGGTTCAGACTTCGACGCAGGCTCGCCGTGCGATCAGTAGAAGAACCGACGACGCGGGCCGTAGAAGCGGCGGCCGTAATACGGACGACGGTAGAACGGACGCGGGCCGTAGAAGCGGCGGCCGTAATACGGGCGGCGGTAGAACGGACGCGGCCCGAACCGGCGGCGGTAGAAGTACTGGGCCTTCTCGGCGACCGCGGGGGCGGCTTCCGTCTGAAGGGCGAGGCCGGGGCCGACCGGTGCGGCGGACGCGCCCTGCGGGGCGGCGGCCGCGAAGCCCAGGACGAGCAGGGCGGCCAGCAGGAATTTCCTCATCGCGGATCTCAACTCTTTCGTGGATGGGAGACGTACGAGCGGGGCTTGAGCCCGAGCCGTCGAAACGCACGAACCGCGAAAAGCGTTTCGTCGCGAAAGCCGACTTTCGGTTGTGATCAGGCGATCTGCGTCGTCATGTCGATGACCTTCGCGGTCTCGCTCTGACGGACCAGCGCGATGCCGTGCTCGCAATCCTCGCGGCGAACGTAGCCCTCGCCCGAATCGGCGACGACGTTGCCGTTCTGCGCCCGCAGGCGCCAGCGCCAATGGCCCGGCGCATCGCGGTAGATCTCGAATCGCATCGGGGCTGCTCCTGTCTCGATGCCGTCGAGATGGGGCGCGGGACCACCGCCGGCAATGCTCCCGCGCCGGCGGCAGGACACCGGATACGAAAAAGCAGAAGGCCGCCCCGGGCATCCGGGGCGGCCTTCTCGATCAGGTCAGGGAGCGAGCTGGCTCAGGAGCGCGGGCTGCGGTCGAGCCAGCCGATGGCACGGCCCTCGCCGCCGCCGTTGCCGCCGCCGCCGCTGCGCGGACGGTTGTTGGCGGGCTGGCGCGGACGATCGCCGGCGGCGGCGAGGGC
>NZ_VRVH01000298.1:0-5352 GCF_008040095.1 Methylobacterium sp. WL6
CTGATGTCGGCCGGCGCCGTCTCCGCCGCGACGCCGGCGCCCGCGCCGAGCCTCGTCCAGCCCGAGGCCCCGGCCGTGCAGGTGCGGATGACGCGCCGCTCGATGATGCGCCACCACACCATGCGGCGCCACATGATGCGCCGTGGCGGCGGCCGAACCATCGGAATGAAGAAGGGGCTCTGAACTTCAGACGCGGGGAAGCCTGCCGCCTGCATCGTCATTGGCTCGCCCGGCTCCGGCCGCGGCGGGCTTTTTCGTGTGCTCGACTCACTAAGTTCACCTGTCACGACGCGCGTGACCGCAAGCTCATGACGGAGCACACCCGTCGGGTGTCGAAGGCGTTGCAGGCTTTGAAGGCGGATCGGGTGGTGCGAGGCAGCATCGACAAACGAAGCAATCACGTTTGGAGCAGCGCGGCAGAATTTTAATTTTGAGTTAACGCTTGAATTAATTTATTTAATGCAATCACTATCGAGCAACAAATTTTTGGATAAGACTGTCGCCAGATCAGCGACAGCCCACGAAATATCAACGCGAATTTAGGCGATAGCCTATGCAGCCGCGTCTGCAACCTGCTGCGAACGGGGGCCTCTTAACCGATCTGAGTCGTTAATGGCGGATGCTGTCTGTTGTATACGTTCTTTCTGCTCTTGTGAAACGTAAGGTTTCCGCGCAACCTTATCGAGGGCCGCGGCGATCTCGGTGCGAAGCCATCCCTGAACCTGCGGCCTTGTGTCGCGCATTCCAGTTCTCCCCTTGTATCCCGCCCGTTGGCGCCGACGAGCGTACGCTGATTAGCAAGGGGCTGCATAGCGGAAAGTTCCCCGTATGTCCGTTCGGTTCACAAATTTGATTGAGTTTCCGATCTTAGTGTTTGGACTCGTCGGGCCTATTGGTGTTGACCTTGAGTATGCGCAAGAAACGATTTCGGATGAGTTAAAAAGCTATAATTATGCTACTCACTTAATACACATCACCGACATAATGGAAGAACTTCATTCCGAAGTTAATATTGATAGGACAAATCTATTCACTTCATACAATACCAAAATAGACTACGCGAATGATCTGCGGAAATCCTATGACGCCAATGAGGTTTTGGCTGCGATAGCTATAAGTGACATCAGCAAGAAACAGGGCGAGTATGCTAAAAGCCTTGAGGCAGGAGATGCCGTAAAACAAGGGCAGGCGTTTGTTGTCCGCCAACTTAAGACGCCAGATGAAGTTAGATTATTCCGTAGCGTATATGGTCGTCAGTTTGTCCAGGTTTCTCTGCATGGCTCTCCAACCAAGCGTGAAGAGTTTTTAATTACCAAACTAAAAATTCGTTCTAAGGGTACCTTGACTGAGAGCGTTGCTAAAAAACAAGCTGAAGAGCTTATTGAGCGCGATCGCAAAGAAGATGTTGCTTATGGACAAAATATAAGCAGCGCATTTCCCCTTGGAGATGTATTTATCAACTCAAGTGATAAGATAACATCTAGCACCTCTATAGAAAGATTTTTGAAAGCTCTTTTTGGAAACAACGAGGTGTCGCCAACTCGGCAAGAATACGGGATGTACGTTGCCAAATCCGCTTCTTTACGGTCATCGGATCTTTCTCGCCAAGTTGGTGCCGCCATTTTTGCTGCCACAGGAGAGGTAATAAGTTTGGGTTCTAATGAAGTCCCTAAATCTGGCGGAGGAACTTACTGGACAGGAGACCCAGACGACAGCAGGGATATGCGGGAAGGACATGATCCAAACGAACTGACCAAAGTTGAAATATTTGCTGATATTATTAACCGTCTTAATATTGACGAAATGCTTTCAGATGGACTTCTTGAGTTAAAAGATACGCAGAAAATCGTAGAAAAACTTCTAGACTCAAAATCTGGGCTTAAATATCGAAGCTCAAGAGTCATGGATCTAATTGAGTTTGGTCGTATAATTCACGCTGAGATGTCCGCTATATGTGATGCAGCTCGAAATGGAACATCTATTAAAGACGGCGTATTGTATTGCACAACATTTCCATGTCATCTTTGCGCTAAGCATATTGTTGCTAGCGGTATTAGTGCTGTTATATATCTTGAGCCTTATCCAAAAAGCTACGCCGAGAGGCTGCACAGCGACTCTATTGAAGTAGACGGTAGTCAGAAGGGTAACAAAGTTGCATTCTTGCCTTTTATCGGCATATCGCCCCATAGGTACAGAGACTTATTTGAAAAAGGAAAAAGAAAGAACGACATGGGAGAAGCCAAAAAGTGGTTCTCCCATCCTAGGAGGCCGATGATTGATGTGGTTTCACCAGCTCATATCGGCGCCGAAGAAAATGTGATTGCCGAACTTGGAAGGCTCATCGTCTCTATAAATAAGAAAAAAGAGGACGGATCTAAATCGGAAGATGTCGACAAAATTCCTGATGACAGCGGACCTATTCTTATAGACGTTACCGTTTAATGATAGGCATTGGTCGATGGACGACCTAACTTATGCAGTCCGCCGCTGCCAGTAGCCCATCCACTGCCGCGACACGGGGTGCGTGAGAGCGGCGTTGGTTGCCATGAGGTACTGGACGCCGTTGCTGACGTGTCGGTGATCCTCGCGCCTACCGCTGCGTCTCCCAAACCGGCACGCCGACAGGCCGCCCCGGGCGGTCCCGCCGGAAGGTCTGGTTCCCGTACCGGATCCAAGTGTCGCCTATCGCCTCAACGCGACGGGCGTTGATCATCAGGCCGCCGCAGTAGTCGACGCGAACCACGCCGACCGTCGGGTGCACGCCGAACAGGTCGGTGGCCGTCCAGCCGAGGGCGATGGCGTCGTCACCGAACCGGTCGAGGAAGTCGATCGCCGACTCGCGCATCTCCTGCCAGCGCTGCGCCGAGAAGCCGGGACAGGGCGGCACCGTGGGCTTCATGGCCTCAAGCGCGTCGCGCCAGGCCTGGACGGTGGAGGGCGCGGGTCGAATTGGTGTGGGTGATGCCATGGGTCTCGCCGGATGTGGGCCGGCGGGGATAGAGACGCGGGCGGGGCGGCGCAACGTGGCTGTCGGCCGCCATCACCCCTGCCGCGCTTGTCGGTTGGCGAGGACGTCGGTGATCAGCTTCGATAGCGCGTACCGGTCCGACGCGTCGTAGACCTCGACGCTCCATCGGACCCGTCGCACGGCCTGCTGCCGAGTATTAGGTCGATCGCGGCACGCTCGGCTTGGAAGCGCTTCAGCGCTGGATCGGCAGTCGCTTGCCCTGCAGAGGTCGGCCATGAGGTCGAAGCCGTCGGCTTAGGCGGAGCGCTTCAGCCTTCTGAAGGATCTGGCGCTGGTGGGTCGTAGCGCTCCCTGAGCTCGGCGCGCCCGCCTTCGGTAATCCTGTACTCGCTGCAGTCTGTTTTCGGGTCCGTCCGCCCGGTGGCGACGACCAGGCCCAGCACCTCAAGGCGTCTCATGTACGCGGTCACTTTGTAGAAGCTGGCGCCGGTCTGAGCTAAGGTCTGAAGGCGGTAGAGGCTGCCCGGTGGAAGCTTGTGCATCGGTCTGCAGCTCCTGGCTCAGCGCTGCACCGCCTCGATATCGTCCTCGTAGATCGAGTCCGGCTGGCAGGCGTGCCACTGCTTCTTCTCGTCGGTTTGGCCTTTGCGACCCCAGCAGTAGCCGGCTTGCGCCAGGCGGCCGCTCAGACGGTCGCGGAGACGGCATTGCTCGCGGATGACATCAGGATCGCCTGAACCCTCGCACGCCTTCGACGCTTTCGCTTTCGCCGTCAGCAGTTCCGGGATGGTCGGCATCTGCTGCTGTGCGCTGGCACCTCCGGCCGTGGCGACGAGAGCAAGGGCGACCAGGACTGTGCGCATACAAGCAGGATAGCCCCAGGGATGGAGTTGTCGAGGCGCGTTGAGAGCACCGAGGTCCGCATCATGAGCCGACGCTCGCCCTGATCAACACGCTGGCCTGGGAGCAGCGTAAGTGCGACGCGACCAAGAACGACGGCTTTTACAACCTCGGCAACACGCCTGCGCAGCCGGAGGCAGCAACTTGATGTAGAACCTCGATCGCTCAAAAGGCGGTCAAATCGAGGGGATTTTGCATGAGTCCGATAGAGGTGCTTACCGAAGCGCGTTCGAGAGAAGTGCCTTGGCCTCTCATCGTGCAAGCTCTTCGCGATCTCATGTCAGCAGGCAGCGTTGACGACCAAGGCAGGCCCTGGGTCGAAGTGGCTGCACACCTAACCGGCTATACAACAAGCCAGCTTTGGATCAGCATTAGAACATACGCATTCATTCAGAAATTTATTAGTCAAAATGATTTGCCTGCGCATGCCCTTGAATGGCCCATGTCAAATCTTGAAGTCGTTACCCGCATTGCCAAAGCAAACGAAGATCAAGCCAAGAAGATAGTCCGCAGTACAGATCAATTGACATTGCGTAATCTGCGCAACATATATGATCAAACTAAAAAAGATCCTACAAGCAAAATTTCTGCAATGAGTGCGGGCCTGCAATCGTCTAAGTCTTTTACAGATAAGCTCTTCAAAAACCTGTCAGGTAAAGACGCTCTCCAACGCATCCTGGGTTTGGCACAAGGTTCGTCAGTTGGGCGACTTAAGGTTTGGCCTGGGCGATATCCTTACTGTCATCCAAATTTTTACGTCGAGTTTATGTTTGACCGCAAGCTTCAGCTTGCTGCGTTTGAGGGGCTGAGATTTTATGGAGACGTCAATTCACAGGTCGCAACAAAAGCAGCCCTGAAAGCCGCTGTTGAAGCAACATTCTTTGCTCAGTATTACCTATGCGCGCCAAGTTGGGTATCAACGGACGATTTTTTGTCCCTCAGAGATAAATTAGGCCTCTTCAACGTTGGGATCGTCACTGTCGGTGAGGAAAAAGTCGATGCAATTGCGCATCCTCTTGGGCCATCCGTGCATGACCGGCAAAGCGTTCTGTTGGAGGACCGCGCAATTCGAGCCCGATTGGGGGTCGATCCGTAGCGAAACATGAATAAGAAAGGCGCCGAAAAAGCAAAAGGCCCAGCTTTGCAGCTGGGCCCTGAGTAAGTCTCGGCTCGCTAGAAGAGTATGCGCGCGACCCATCGAGGCCGCGCGCATATCGAGTTGGCTTAGAAGTCGCGTTGAACGCGGACCTTGGCCTGGAAGACGTCGTCGCTGGTCGTGGTGCGGACGATGCCCCCGGCGTTGATCGCGGCGATGCGCGAGTAGGCGGTCGGATCCTTGTCGGTGTCGATCACGCGACCGTTCTTGACGCCGATCTGGGTGTAGAGGCCTTCCACACCGATATCGAGGTCCTTCACCGGCGACCAGATCAGGCTCGCGCCGGCGACGAACTGGTAGGTGTCGCGAAGCGCCTGGCTGAGCTGGT
>NZ_VRVH01000299.1:0-5348 GCF_008040095.1 Methylobacterium sp. WL6
GGCCGGCATCGCCCTTCGGCCCGGCCGGGCCGGCGGGGCCGGGCTTCGGATCCTGGCAGCCGCCGAGGGCGAGCAGGATGCAGGCACCGAGGAGGGACAGCCGCATCCGGCCGACCTCATCACCGATGGGCAAACGTCGCGGACGCACGGTCGGCGAGAGCGGGATCAAGGCGGCGCGCCGGACGACCGGATCAGGATCGGCCGTGCTTGCACGAATTCCGGAAGGCCTTGCGCGCCTTGCCGTGCAGGCCCTGCTTGTCGGCCTGCATCGAGCATTCCTTCGATCGCGCGGTGCGATCCGCCTTCGGCGACGCGGGCTTGCTCCCCGGTGCCGTGGGATTGGCCACCGGTGCGGTGGCCGCCGACCCCGGCACCGCGCCGGGCGCGTTCGCCGTGCCCTGCGCACGTGCGGGGGCGACGAGGAGAAGGCTGCTGGCGACCAGAGAGGCGGCGAGACCGAGCTTCATGATGGTAGGCTCCCGTGAGGCGGCTGAAACGGATCCGCCCAGCCCGGCGTTCCGCCCCACACGGATCGTTGATCGACGCGTTTGCGCGGGTTCTGCGACTCCGGTCCGATTCGAACGCCATTCGGTCATTCTTCGGCAACCTGTCTGCCGCACCATGCCTTCACTGCCTCGGCAGCCAGCAGATCTGCCCGATCCGCTGCGGCGGCCCTGCCTGCCCTCTCGGGCAGGGTCGCCTCCCCGGGCCTGGCGCGACGCTCCCCCAGCCCTTCCGTCCCGATCGTCTGTCACGGCTCCGAGACTTCGGGGGCGGCGCCTTCGCCGTCCTCCGTGCCGTCGCGGCCGACCTCGGGCGGGGCTTCCTCCATCTCGGTGGTCTGCAGCCAGGTCATCAGGCGCTGCAGGCTGTCGAGGGACGGTTCCTCGGGGCGAGCGGTGGCGAGCGCCGCGCGGACTTCGCGCAGAAACGCCTCGGCATCGTCATCGGACATTGCGGCTCAACACGGTTGATGCCATTCCCGGTCGCTCATCGGAGACGATGACGGAGCCCGGCAGCGGTTGGCCGGGGGCTCGTCGCCCGTTGCGCCGAACGCCGTGGACACCGCGTTCGGGCCTGTGCGGGGACGGAACGCGACGCCCAGGCGCCGCGGATCCCATGGGGTCAGGACGTCGACCACTCGCGCTTGACCTCCTCGGCCGGCCGGTCGAGGCGGACGGTGTCGCCCTCCACCGCCTGGACGAAGTCGACCGGGATGTAGTGGTGCAGGCCCCCGGCGGCCGTGTCCTTCTTCGTCAGCTTGATCTCGCCCTTGTCGACGTGATCGACCGTGCCGACGTGGGCTCCGTCCGAGCCGACGACCTCGGCGTGTTCCTTGATCTGCGCGACGTCGACCATGCGTTTTCTCCCATAATACGGCTGTCTCAACGGGATGCGCCGCGTCGATGTTCCTCGTTCACGCTCCCGGCACAGGCCGTCGATCGGGCATGAGCTGTCGATCGGGCCGTCCTGACGCGGGCTGGCTCCGGCGGAACTGTCCCGGGCTGATGCGGTTGCGCTCATCACAGGCCTACGGACGGGGTGAGGTTCATCGTGCGCGACTGCAAGCGACCGTCACGCCGGAGCCTGCTGCGATCCGGGGGCGGCGTCGTCGCCGGCACGCTGCTCGGGATGACGGCCGTCGCGGGTGCGGAGAGCGAGGCGGGAGGGCCGGCTGTGACGGAGACGGGCCGGCGCGCGAAGTCCCTCGACACCGACTACTTCAAGGGCATGTACGCCACCGAGGCCGATCCCTGGCAGTTCGCCTCGAGCGCCTACGAGCGTGCCAAGTACCAGGCGACGCTCGCCGCCCTGCCCCGGCCCCGCTACGCGTCCGCCCTCGATGTCGGCTGCTCGATCGGGGTGTTCACGCACCAGCTCTGCCAGCGCTGCGATGCCGTGGTCGGGCTCGACGTGGTTCCCTCCGTGATCGAGGCGGCCCGCGCCCGCTGCGCCGATTGCGCGAATGCGCGCTTCCAGCTCGCCGCCGTTCCGGGGCAATGGCCCGACGGGCGGTTCGACCTGATCGTGATCTCGGAGGTGGCCTACTACCTCGACCGGGCCGATCTCGCGCGTCTCGTCGCACGGGTGGAGAACGCGGTGCTGCCCGAGGCCGACATCGTGCTGGTGCACTGGCTCGGCGTCACCCACTACCCGCTTTCCGGCGACGACGCGGCCGAAGGCTTCATCGCCGGCGCGAAGGGCTTCGCGCGGGTGCTGGCGCAGTCGCGGACCGCCGAGTACCGGCTCGACGTGCTGCGCGCGACCAAACCGGGCGCCGCCTCGACGCCGTGATCGCGCTTCGGGAACGGTGCGGGCCAGCGGTCTCGGCCGGCCTCGCGTCGCACGCATCGGCTTCGGGATCGAGCGGCCTCATCGCATCGGCGTCCGGTCCCTGCGCCGGGCCAGCCCGTCCGCGACGACGAAGAGCAGCAGGCCGGCCAGCATCAGGAGGAAGCCCGCGAGCGACTGGAGCGGTCGCGAGGCGACCAGGTGGACCAGCATGAACAGCGTGACGCCGAGGAAGATCAGCGGCGTGACCGGATAGCCCCAGGCGCGGACCGGCCGCGGCAGGTCGGGCCGGGTGATGCGCAGCCTGATCACGCCGAGGACGGTGAGGAACGAGCACAGGATCAGGCTGAACTGGATGAACTCCAGCACCGCCTCGAAGCTGCGGGTGAGGAGCAGCAGGCTCGCGACGACGGCCTGCAGCAGGGTCGCGGCCACGGGCACGCCGGTGCGGGCGCGCCGCGCGAACACGCGCAGCAAGGGCGCGTCCTCGCCCATCGCCACGGTGACGCTCGGCCCGATCCACATCATGGCGCTGATCGTCGGGATCAGGCCGAGGCAGATTAGGATGCCGACGAGCCGCCCGCCCGCCTCGCCGAACACGTGGCGCCCGCTGATCAGGGCGACCTCGATCTGCCCGGCGAGCTCCGCGGTCGGCGTCGTGTAGAGGAACACCGCGTTCAGCGCGACGTAGAGCACGAGCACGACGCCCGTCCCGACGAACAGCGCCCGCGGCAGGCTGCGCGGCGGATCGGCCAGATCCCCGACGATGTAGGTCGCCGCGTTCCAGCCCGTGTAGGCGTACATCACGAAGACGAGGCTCACCGCGAAGCTCGCGCTGAAGATCTGGCCCGGGTCGGCGGCGCTCGGCGCGAAGTCGGTCGACCCGCCCCCGCCGCCGGCGAAGCCGGCGACGATGAAGAGCACGATCAGCGCGAGCTTCAGCAGCGTGAAGCCGACCTGGATCGCATCGCCGTGGCGGCCCCCGACCAGGCGGATGGCGGTCACCCCCCAGACGACCGCGAGGCCGAGGGGCAAGGGCGGGGTCCCCGGCAGGATCGCCTGCGCATACTGGCCGAACGCCATCGCCGCGAGCGCCACCGGCGCGGCGAACCCGACCGTCGCCGAGAGCCAGCCGGCCATGAAGCCGAAGGCGGGGCCGTAGGCGCGGGTGAGGAAGTTGTACTCGCCGCTGGAGCGGGGAAACATCGCCGCCAGCTCGGCGTAGCTGAACGCCCCGCACAGGGCGACGATGCCGCCGACGAACCACAGCAGCAGCAGCGTGAAGCCGGACGTGATGTCCGTGACCTGGAAGCCGAGGCTGGTGAAGACGCCGACCCCGACCATGTCGGCGATCACTATCGACGTCGCCGCCCGGGTCGAGACGAGCGGCGCCGTTCGCGCCGCGGGTGGATCACCGATGTCGGACATGGCCGCGATCATCGCCGCGCCGACCCGCGCGATCAAGCGCGAGGGCTCGGGCACCGGATACGGCGCGGTTCCGCCCGGAGAGGGGCAGGCACCGGCCTCGGCGGATGCGGCGGCCGATCGGCGGGCACCTGCCGACGCCCGAGCAGGTCGTCGACATCGCCAGGCGCTCGGCCGCCGACCCCGCGACGCCGCGGTGACGCGCCGATGCCCGGCCGGCGCCGCGCGAGGGTCCATCCTCGGTGCTCAGCCGACGTCGAACGTCTCGATGTCCAGCGAGAGACGGGCCCGGAAGACGACCTTCCGGTGCTCGTCGCGGACCACAGCGAGGTAGTCCTGGCGTTCGGGGACGGCCGCGAAGCCCTGCGCGATCTTCGACATGATCCGGACGAGCTTCTCGCGCGCGGCATCCGCATCGGGCAGATCGAAGCCCTCGGTGTCGCGCACGAAGTGCGCGCCGTCATGCAGGTCGATGGTGAAGCGCGGCATTGCGGGACGTATCCGTGGGATTTTATCCCACGGATACGGCATCCGCTCTTCCGTGGGAATGATCGTTCGGTCGCAGGTGATGCCGATCAGGACCTCCGGTGATGGATGCCTGCTGCGAGAACCGAATGCGTGTGATGAGCGAGAAACTATCAGGGGGATGGACGGGTGAACAGGCGCGACGATTGATCTCGCGATCACGAAGCGGCGCGTTCGTAACGCCCCGACAGAACCCGCGGGCCGCTGCAGCCGGATGATCGCGGCGTTCCCGCTCGCGGCCCCGCGGCGGTTGCACCGTGCCGGCCGCCCCGCGATGGTGCTCCGGAACGCCCGGACCGGACCTTGCCCCATGGATACCCTCTCGCTCGTCCTCGACGCGTTCTCGCCGATCGCGGGGCGCCGCATCGTCGATATCGGGTGCGGCCCCGGGGCGATGTCGGCTGCGCTGGCCGGCCACGGCGCACGGGTGACGGGGATCGACCCCGGCGAAGCGGCGGTCGCCGCGGCCCGGCGCCGGGCGCCGGACTGCGCCTTCGAGATCTGCTCCGCCGAGGCCCTGCCGTTCTCCGACGGGACCTTCGGCGGCGCGGTCATCCTCAACGCCCTGCACCACGTTCCCGACCCGCGCGCGGCGCTGCACGAGGCGGCCCGCGTCGTCGCACCGGGCGGCCGGATCGTCGTGGTCGAGCCGCTGGCCGAGGGCAGCTTCTTCTCGGCGCTCAAGCCGGTCGAGGACGAGACCGCGATCCGCGCCGCGGCGCAGGCCGCCATCGCCGCAGCGATCGCGGCCGGGGCGTTCCTCTGCCTGTCCGACAGGAGGTTCGTGCGCCGCGAGGCCTTCGCCGACCGCGACGCCTTCCTCGAGCGCGTGGCGGCGGTCGATCCGGCGCGGCGTGCCGCGATCCGCGACAACGCGTCGACGATCGCCGACGCCTTCGCGGCCGCCGCCGAGACGGATGCGGGCGGGCGCCACGTCCTGTCGCAGCCGCTGCGCGCGCACGTCCTCGTGGCGGCGACGACGTCCTGAGCCTTACGCGTGCGCCTTGGCCAGCCGGTCGAAGGCCAGGAGCTCGGACACGAGCGCCGGCATGTCCCGCAGCGCCACCATGTTGGGGCCGTCGGAGGGGGCGCGATCGGGATCGGGG
>NZ_VRVH01000029.1:0-30618 GCF_008040095.1 Methylobacterium sp. WL6
CTCTGGGATACCGACCGCCGGCCCCGGAGGTGTTCATGCCAGCCTTCTCCGCTTGGCCGGCTGCGCTTGCCAGACCAGCTCCGCCGGCCAAGCTACCCGTGGCGGAGCGGCCCACCGTGCACTAACTTTACCCTTGGACCACCTCGTGGGGGCCGATCAAGACCTCTGGACCGCGATCCGAAACGCCTTCAAAGCCTTCCATCCTTGCAAATGCCGAAACTATGTCGCCGCCACTGGATACGATGCCTTCGACCCAACATGAACAGGAACAGCTCTAGCGTCCGGACTCATAACCAGTAGCTGACGGTCGCGGCGAGGCAGACGGCGGCGAGGTCGTTGACTGCCGAGCGGTCGTAGCGCGTAGCGATGCGGCGGAAGTCTTTCAGGCGACCAAACATCCGCTCGATGGCGTTGCGTCCTCGATATGGCACGGGCGAGAAGCACGGCTTCCAGCGTCGGTTGACCTTGGGGGGATGTTGGGCGCGGCTCCCGCCGCCTCGATCTGCCGGCGGATGGCATCGCTGTCGTAACCCTTGTCGGCCAGCACGACGCGGCAGGCGGGCAGGCGTTCGAGCAGCAGCGTGCCGGCCTTACAGTCGGTGACCTGCCGGCCGGTCTGCAGGAAGGCGAGCGGGCGGCAGGCACGGTCGGTCAGGGCGGGGATCTTGGTCGTGCGCCCGCCGCGCGAGCGGCCGATGGCCTAGCTTTGCTCCCCCCTTTACCCCCGGCAGCGCAGCGGTGAGCCTTCACGGCGGTGGAGGCGATCAGCACCTGCGAGGGCGGCCCGCCGGCCTGGGCCAGGGTCTCGAACAGCCCGACCCAGACCCCCTTTGCCGCCCAGCGCACGAAGCGGTTGTAGAGCGTCTTCTTCGGCCCGTAGACGTCCCGCGGCGCATCCGTCCAGTGCCCACCGGACTTCAACACGTGGATGATTCCGCTGATCACGCGCCGGTCGTCCACGCGCTCCTCGCCCCGGGTGTGTGTGGGCAGGTGCGGTGCGATCCGCGCAAACTACTCGTCCGTCAGCCAGAACTGATCCATCGGCCCCTCCCGTGCAAGCCGTGAATCACACCTACGCCGTCCGCGCCACCGTTATGGGTCCGGACGCTAGGTCGTGAACTCATAACGTCTGGCACGGTTTGGCCGTGGCATCGTTGGTTCTCCGAATGGAGGACCGAGGATGGCGCGGTTTGACCTGACGGATGAAGAGTGGGCGGTGATCGAGCCGGTCCTGCCGACGGACGTGCGCGGCAAGGATCGGGTGGACGACCGACGGGTGCTGAACGGGATCTTCTGGCGGCTGCGCACGGGCGCACCGTGGGCCGACATCCCGGCGCGTTACGGGCCCTACACGACCTGCGGCAACCGCTTCCGGCGCTGGCGCAAGCGCGGCATTTGGGATCGGCTTCTGGCTGCCGTGTCGAAGGCTTACGAGGGCGATCTGCAGATGATCGACGCCACCAGCGTGCGGGTTCACCAGCACGCAGCCTGCGCCAAAAAAAAGACGGCGGATCCGGTGGCATGGGTCGCTCACGGGGCGGCCTGACCAGCAAGATCCACGCGCTGGTGGATGCCGAGGGCCGTCCCCTCGCGTTGAAGATCACGCCCGGTCAGGCGCATGACGGGCGCTCGGCGACCAACATGCTGGGCGGGTTGGGTGAAGGCCAGGTCCTGCTGGGTGACCGGGCCTATGACAGCGATGCGCTGCGAGCCCGGATGTCCGAGCAGGGTGCTTGGGCGAACGTGAGGCCAATGCCCAACCGCAAACAGGTCCTGGCCTTCAGCCCGTTCCTGTACAAGTACCGCAACCTGGTCGAGCGCTTCTTCAGCAAGATTAAGCACTTCCGCGCCGTCGCCACCCGCTACGACAAGGATCCCGACAACTTCCTCGCCAGCGTCAAACTCGCTGCCGTCCGGGTCTGGCTGCGAACTTTATGAGTCCGCGACCTAGTGTTCCTGGACGAAATCGCGGCCAACACTGGTATTGTCCGTCGCTACGGACGCGCCGCGCGCGGCGAGCGTTGCCGGGTCGGCACGCCGTTCGGACACTTGAAGACCATCACCGACATTGCCGCTATGCGCTCCAGCGGCCTGCTCGCGACCGCGCTCCTTGACGGGGCCATGAACGGCAAACGCTTCCGCGCCTACGCCTTCGAAACGCTGACCCCGGCGCTGCGGCAGGGCGACACCGTCATCCTTGACAACCTCGAAGCCCTGGAGATCAAAAGCGTGCACGAGGCGATCGAGGCGATCGGTGGACGGCTGCTCTACCATCCGCCCTTCAGCTCCGATTTCAATCCCATCGATCTTCCAATAGGCTCTGGACGAGGTCGCCTTCGCCAAGATCAAAGCCATACTCCCATCGGACGCGCAGCGCACCGTTGCCGACCTCTAGGATGCCATCCGGAATGCTCTTGCCGCCTTCAAACCCAACAGATGCCGGAACTACTCCGCCGCCGCGGGATACCACGCATATGATCCTCCCTGATCGGATGCTACTCTAGCTTTGAAAGGTCGTCGCCTTACCTTTCGACCTTGGATTGTTCTAGAGGCCATCCAGGCTCGGCGTGATGAAGATCCGTTGGTTCGCAACTAAGTCCACCGCGTTGCGCGATTTCCTTGCCGACCGTGAACAGGAGCGTCCGGCTCATCATCTTCATCTCGTGCGTGCCATTCTCTTCAATGACAGCATGTGCAGCCAGGACCGCGTCGGCGACCGTAACTAAATCAAGCGTGTCATCCACCAGTTCTTCCTCCATATGCAAGAGTATTGAATGTAAAAATTTTACATATCTATGTCTCATTTTTACTTTTGTTTATTATTCGCGAATTTACAAGCCACCTTGCAATGATCAGGGCATGTAATCTGACCTTGGCAGATGTGCACGCAGGGAATGACAAGGATATGCCTACGCCCCAAGGGATGAGTTTCATTCCTGACGTCAACGGTTCTGAGAAGCTCTCTCAGATCGCGCAGATGCCCGGCTGCTCCTCGAACTCTTTCTTCAAGCTGTCCAACGCAGGCATCCAAGGGATGCCTTGCTGCTCATCCAGACTTGGCTGGCAATCCGATCGCCGAAGAAGCGCGACGCGGTGTTCGCGTTCGCCCGTGAAATGCTGCGGGCGGACAAGTTATAAAATGATATGGATTGTACCTCGACAAAAATAGACAATCTCGGTATGTAATATTTTTACATTGGGGGTGCGATATGGCGCCTAATAGTTTTGAAGATGCATGTTTTTAGCGATTGTCATTTTGTATACCACTCACCAAGTGACGGTCGTGGTCGGCTCGTTTCAGGGCGCTGACGATTGAGGGACAGCGTGTGCTCTTGCCCGCAACGTGAGAGCACACGTGGCAGATCTCCAGCAGGCCGCCCTGCGCAACCGCCTCCTGCGCGCGCTGCCTCCGGAGGACTTCGCCGCCCTGGCACCTGCGCTGCGTTCCGAGGCGATCCCGCTCCGGCGCGTGCTCATCTCGGCCAACACGCAGATCACGAGCGTCCACTTCGTGGAGGCGGGCATTGTCTCCGTCACCTCCGATGCGCCGAGCGGCCGCGTCGAGATCGGATTGCTTGGCCGTGAGGCCCTGGTCGGCGCCGCCCCGGTCCTGCTCGACGACGATCGCAGCCCGTACACCCACTTCGTCCAGGCGGCCGGGCACGTCTTGACGGTCGATGTGCTTAACCTGCGCGCCGAGGTGGAGCGCCGCCCCGCTCTGCGTGGCCTCCTGCACCGCTACATCCAGGCTAAGATCATCCAGACCGCGCAGACCGCGTTCGCGAACGCCCGCGGTGGTACGCCGACCCGCCTCGCCCGTTGGCTGCTGATGTGTCACGATCGCGGCGAGGGCGACGACATCACGGTCACGCAGGAGTTCATGTCGCTGATGCTGGGCGTCGAACGGCCCGGCGTGACGATGGCGATGAAGGTTCTCGAGAAGGACGGCCTCGTCGGCAAGCGCCGGGGCCGCGTCCAGATCATCGACCGCGAGCGCCTGCTCGATGTGGCGGGGGACAGCTACGGCTTGGCCGAGACCGAGTACGCCCGGCTGATCGAGGGGGGCGACGCTACAGAAGCGCAGTAGCCCGGACCGTCAACAGCGTCATGAGTTGGGCTCGTCTGCCAGTCCGCGCAGATATGCCAGGGCGTGTCGGCGCCCCTCGACGGTCTTGATCAAGTCCCAGAGCCGGGCGCACTCGCTTGCCCCGGCGAGGCGTTCAGTCGCCTCGTCGTCGGCGAAGAACCTCTCAACAGGAATGCCGAGGCTGGCGGCCAGCGCGGACAGCTTCATCAAATCGGTAGCACCTGCTGGATTGCTCATGCTTACCCCTAAAAGTTTCATTCGTCTACAATTGCAGTTTTATACCCTCTGGGGTCAAGTGTAGAATTTTACGCTATATTCATGACGCATGGGTGGGGCGACGGTGCTGTGGCATCAGGCAAAGGCGCACATGCCGGTTGGGGTACGAGTATAGGCTTAACATGAGCACGGAAGCGAGGATCAGACCTCAGGTTTCGAGGTAACGCGGGTTCTTGACCTCTACAAAGCTCAAAGGTGGCTTGTCAGGGAAGTCCAAGCCTCCGCCATATCGTCCGGCTTGGGTCCGTTTAGCAGCGCAGGAATCTCCGCGCAGTGTAGGCTCTGAGAAATTGCAGAGCATCAGACGGCTTCTTAACGTTGACTCCGAGTGGTCAAGTGCTTCGAGAGGGCCAGATGTTGGTACGTTTAGGGTTGAGCTTTGTACTTGCTATGTTTGCAGTAGGCACAGCCATGGCTGCTCAGGTGGCACCGGAAAATAAGGCCGCCATGCAGATGCCCTGTGCTGACGACTTTGCTGCCCTTTGCATCGGGTTGCCACCTGAGGATAGTACCGAGACACGCGCTTGTTTTGTCAGGAACACGTCCAAGCTTTCACCCGGATGCCGGGAAGCCATTAATACATAATAAAAAAGGGCTGAGGTCTTTGCATTAACGTCTCGCCACTGACCCTAACCCACCAAACTGGTCCGCGCTGAGCACAAGTTTTCGGGCATCCTGAACCCTCAAGGAGGGTGGATGCCATGCCTCCAAACGCTTCACGGACGAACAGATCGCCTTCGCCTTGCTGCTCGCTGAGTACGGCGTTCCACTCCCGCCCCTCCGGACGCAGATCGTCTATGAGATCGACACGGAGACAGGTCGGATGGCGGAAACGGACGAGGTCGAACAAGCGGAAGCGAAAGGCATGGCCTGGCTGCTTCGACCCTTCCAGGGACGGAAAGGGCCTTAGTGGCGCAGGGTCGGAACCATCGTGCCGAAATTAGTTTCCTTCCGGCAATACAATCGGAGGAAACATGACCAAGTTTGCGACCCTTTCAGGCGCTGCCGCCATCCTGATACTGACGGCCGGTGCCTCCTACGCCGCCCCGTGCTCGGTGGGAACGACCACCAACATGGAAGGCAAGTCGTCTTCGACCGACAAGAGTTCGATGACTGATGGCACGTCGTCCGCCAAGACGACCCCTGGCGCCAAAGCGGAGTCTCCCGGAACCGTCGGCGCGCTGAACAACGTCGGCGCCGGCACCAAGCCCGTCGATGGTGAGAAGAAGGCGGCAGAGGGCCAGGTGGTGAAGCCGGGCAGCAACGACTGCTGAGGTCCGTCGTCAACACCGAACCAACGACCCGATGGCCCTGCAGAAGCTAGCTTGCAGGGCCATTTTCATGGGGCGCCCCCAAATTCGTCCTTGCAAACGGATGAGGGGCGGTACCCGTCCTTGGGACGCAAAAATTCTAATCTGGCGCCTGAGCAAGGCCTTAGCCAAATCCATCGCTATTGCTCCCTGCCAGTCATCCAGTAACGCCGATGTGATGACGATTTCAGAACTGATTTGAGATCACCAGAACTTATTAACCTTCGCGCTGCATTTTGAATGCAGCCCTGAGAGTTGATAAACCTATGAACCTTCATCCTAAAGTTGTGGGAACTGCGCCGCCGACGGGTGGCCTTCCGGTCAACGTCGATCCCACATTGGCTGCGATTGCGAGCCTCACTTCCGAGGTCAATCAGATCGCCGGCGACTCGACACGTCGGATCCAGCAGATCACCGCGCAGGTCAGGATCCTTGCGCTCAACGCGCTCATCGAGGCTGCCCGCGCCGGTGAGCAGGGGCGGGGCTTTTCCGTTGTTGCGCAGGAGGTTCGCTCGATTGGGGCCGAGATTGATGGTGTCGCTCGCGAGCTTGAGGCTCATCTATCAGGCCGGATCGGCATGCTGCAGCAGGCCGTCGAAGGGATGGCACAGAAGGCCGAGGCCGAGCGCCTAACCGACCTGGCTTTAAACGCCGTCGAACTGATCGACCGGAACCTCTATGAGCGGACCTGCGACGTGCGCTGGTGGGCGACCGATGCCGCCGTCGTCGATTGCGCGGCAAGCCCGGGTGAGGCATCCGCCGCCTACGCCTGCGAACGCCTGGGCGTTATCCTGTCAGCCTATACCGTCTACCTCGATCTCTGGCTTTGCGACCGGAACGGCGTCGTCATCGCCAATGGCAGACCC
Organism: Methylobacterium sp. WL6; assembly: GCF_008040095.1. Lineage (NCBI taxonomy): Bacteria > Pseudomonadati > Pseudomonadota > Alphaproteobacteria > Hyphomicrobiales > Methylobacteriaceae > Methylobacterium > Methylobacterium sp. WL6. Next base: position 6,540 of record NZ_VRVH01000029.1, read on the forward strand.
GATCGCTACCCGGGTGTGCGCGGTCAAAGCGTAGCCGGCGAGCCTTGGTTTCAGAACGCCATTGCGCTCCGCAGTGGTGACGACTACGTCAGCGCGAACGTACGCCGTGAGAACCGGCTTGGTGGGGCTCAGGTCGCCACCTACGCGGCCAGCGTGCGTGAAGGCGGCCGAGCGAATGGGCCGATGCTTGGCGTGCTTGGCATCCACTTCGACTGGGAGCCCCAAGCCCGCGCAATCGTGGAAGGGGTACGTGTCGCTCCGGCGGACCGAGCGCGAACCCGTGTCTTGCTCGTTGATGCTAACCGCCGTGTCCTGGCAGCGTCTGACGGTCAGGGTGTCCTCAGTGAAGTGCTGCCGCTGGATCCGAAGGGTCAGGCCAGCGGTATTACCAGAGACAGCCAGACGGGCACGGTCACAGCTTTCCACCGGACACCAGGTTACGAGACTTACCTCGGCTTGGGCTGGTACGGCATGATCGTTCAGCAGAAGGCCGGATGATAATATTTTCTATTAACAACTTGGCACCACCGTGCTTGCGTCTGACCTGGCCGGGATTTTGGACCGAACCAAGTGAAAGGCTACTGCATGGTGGCGACCATGGGTAGCCGGAAGGCAACGTCCGGGAAAGTGACAGGCGCGGGCGGCCGGTAGCTCAAGGACGAATGCGGTCGAGCGCGGTTGTAGGTATTCCACCAAATACCGATCACGGTCCGTGCCTCCTTGAGAGAGTAGAAGGTCTTTTGGCGTAGGCACTACTCCTTCGGCTTGCAATTGAAGCTCTCACAATAGCCATTCTCCCACGGCGATCCTGGTGCAATGTACTGGATCTGCAGGCCGGTTTTCGCGACCCATTCCCGTAAAGCCTTCGAGATCATCTCTGGGCCGTTGTTGCAGCGGATGTTCTCCGGGATGCCATGCAGGCACATCGCATCGGTCAGCGCCTCGATCACACCCAGGCTGTTGATGCGCCGCGCGACCTTCAGCGCCAGGCAGGCGCGACTGTGCTCGTCGATCAGCGTCAGGATGCGCAGGCTTCGCCCGTCATGGGTCTGGCTCTGCATAAAGTTGAAGCTCCAGGCATGGTTGCGATGGAGAGGCCGCAGCCGTACGCCGGAGCCATCGTCTAGTAAGGTTGGTACAGGCTGTATCTGATCGGCCTGTCGGATACATCGCCCACCACCGCCTCGACGTCGGCTCGCAGGAAGACGAGCTGCGCCAGGGCTACGCCCTTGGTCTTGCGCGACACGGGCTGGATCGTCCCGGTCAACAGGGCTGCCAGGATCGCGTCGAGTACCGCACCCCGATTCTTTTCGTCGTCCAATTCCGGTCCCATCTTCCGGAGCTGGCTCAAGAGGATGGCCCCTCGGGGTGGGTCACGGACGATCGGGAGTGGGATGTCCGCGGCGCGCTCTAACGCCAGGACTGCCTCTCGTTTCGTGTGGGGCCGATCCTTGGGTGACCACCACGTCATGGGGAGGGCGCCATCCCGGATCGGAAGGATCCAACGCGCGTCGTCCGGAGCCGAGCCGAGCGGAACGCCTCCCGGCTACACTGCATGCGCAGGATCGGGTAGCTCAGGCGACCACGTTGTGCACACCCTGAGCGCAGGTGCCATCAATCTGCACGAAGTCAGCGCGCGCCGGGCGTGGGCCAGGGCGAACCTGCGTGACAATGAGCCGTAGGGGTGTATGGCAGATTCGGCTTGCCGAATGGCGAAGCATCCTCCCGCAACGGCATTGGCCAATCTTTAAGACCTAATGGCTCTTACTTAATCGAGTGAACTCCTCGAACGACGAGCCATGCGCTGATTCATGATATGTTTGAGCCGATGGCGGGAATGACCGGCCTATTACTCGTAAGCGATGACACGGCTCGCACCCGACGACGCTTTCGGTCGTTGGAGGATTTGGCCGCGCTTACCATCCTCGACCTCTATGACGACGGCGACCGGTCACGTCCCGCCGACATTGTCGTCAGCGACGTCAGTGAGCTGACGGCCGACGCAATCTCGCGTCTGCGAACCCTCCTTGGAGGGGTACGACCGGCGGATGGCCGCCTCGTCTTCGTCGTGCACGAGGACGGCCCTCGCGCTCGCGCTTATGCCGACGTCCTGGGAGCGACGGTCGTAGTCCCGGCCGTGGATACCGACACGTTGCCCGCCCTAATCGAACGCCTCTTAGTAGAGGCCGGCGACGTTCCCCTGTTCGCACGGAAGCACGCGATCCGCGCACGCGAGTTCCTGCGTGAAACCTTCAGCTCAGGCATCCTCACATCCGATGAGGTAACGAACGGAACCGAGGCCGTCGCGCGGGCCATCGGCGCCAGCGGCATCTACAACTGGATTCGAACGGTGCGCGAGTTTGACGACGCGACGCACCAGCACATCCTCCTCGTGGCAGGACTCGCCGCGGCGTTCGCTGGGACGCTGTGTCTCTCCGCAGCCGATAAGCATAGGGTCGTCAAGGCGGCACTGCTCCACGATGTTGGCAAGACGAAGGTTCCGACCGCGATCCTGAACAAGCCCGGCAAGCTCGATGCGTCGGAGATGACCGTCATGCGGACCCATGCCGCCGAGGGCCATTCGATGCTCCTCGCCCAGGGGTTCGAGGACGCCATGCTATGGGTCGCGCGCTCCCACCACGAAATGCTCGACGGCTCCGGTTACCCGGATGGCCTCCGCGGCGCCGACATCCCGGACCTCGTGCGCCTGGTCACGATCTGCGACATCTACGGGGCGCTGATCGAGCACCGACCTTACCGCGCCCCGGCGAGCAACGTTTCGGCATTCGATGTACTCGACGGGATGGCCGGGCGATTGGACCGCGACTTGGTCAGAGCGTTCAAACCGGTCGTGATATCGCCCCCCTTTGACGGCGGTGCCTCTTCGGATGCGCTCAGACCCAGGCCGCGCCAACCGGCATGACCCATCCCGAAATGCCCGGAGGGGCGTCCCACGCGGGATCGACATGTCTCGGGCTACCAACACCCGTCGGTTCCAGTTTCATCATCCCTGAACCAGCCGGCGATACATCGACGCGACCGGATGGGAGCTGTCAGCGATGATCGAGCAATTGCCCAGCGCAGATGCAGTGGAAGCGGCATTGTCGCGACCGCGGTACCGACTCCGGATGGGGGCGGATCTTGAGGCGGCCTTCGACCGGTCCACCGTCCGCGCCCGCACGGCGCGGCTCCGGCATTTCCTGGCGTTCGCGCTGTGCGCCGACATCCTGGCCATCGCGTTGGATGCCTGGCACGGCGCGCTGCTGCTCGGGCTCGCAATCCGGCTGGGCCTCGTCGCCCCCGTGCTTCTGGTCGGGCTGCTGCTCCTCACCTCGAATCGTCCCTCCTGGCAACAAGGGCTCCTCGCGGGCCTTCCGGTCCTTTGCGGCCTCGTGAGCATAGCGTCGATCGGCCTGCTCCTCGGTGGTCGCTACGTGGAGCTCTATCTGTCCGCAGCGGGAATGGCGGCCTTCTTCGTCAACGCCGCCATGCCGCTGCGCTTCGTGCACGCGGTCATCCTCGCCGGCTCGAACATCCTGGCGACCCTCGGCCTCGCCGTGACGTTATGCGCGCCCGGAGACCTTGACGACATCCTCGCCACGTTGTGTTTCAATGCCGTTGTCGTCGTTCTCACCCTATCGATGAACTTCGGTCGGGAAGGTGGCAGCCGCGACGTCTTCCTGCACGGGCTCAGGGAAACCTCGCAGGCCATGGCCCTCGCCGAGGCGAACGCCGAACTCATGCGCTTGTCGACCACGGACCACCTGACCGGACTGCTCAATCGGCGGGCCTTCCACGCCCGACTGGAGTCGGCCATTCGAACGGTCGGCGCTAAACACGGATGGTTCGGCGTGCTGATGGTCGACATCGACCACTTTAAGGCGTTCAACGACAGCGCCGGGCATGGTGCCGGGGACGATTGCCTCCGTGCGGTCGCCGGAAGGCTGGCGGCGGTGCCGCTGGTCTCGGACGGCACGGTGGCACGCCTGGGAGGGGAGGAGTTCGCCGTCCTACTGCCGGGTGCCGACCGGAACGCCATCCTCATGGCCGGGGAAGCCATACGTCGTGCCGTCGAGGAACGGGCCATCCCGCACCCCGGCTTCGCGGAATCGCGTCCCGTGACCGTCAGCGTCGGCGCCGCGGCCGGGAAGGCCGACGGCGACGCCACAGCTGGCACCCGTACGCTGAAAAGGGCAGACGAGGCGCTCTACGCGTCGAAGGCCTCGGGTCGAAACACGGTGTCATATGCCCCTGACACGGTCGAGCCCACCCCTGTCACGATCCCGGCGGCGGCTTGAACCGATCGTGGTTCCGGACGCGGACACAACGTGGCGGTGGACCGGCCCTCCTGAACGTTCATCGACCTCGATCGATGCCTTGTTTGGCCATGGCCTCGTTCGACCATAAATTGAGTGTTCGGCGGCAAATTTCACTTGAGCGTGCTTGGTCACGATGAGACGTTCTGGACGAACGGCTAGGTTTTAGTAAGCTTCGACTGGCAGTCTGCGACGTTCAATATCGGCGGCCATGCGCGCGGCGCTCCGCCTCCATCCTCGTGCGTCGACCCGGTCCCATGCGCCCCCACCTAACCCTCAAGACCTCCCTCGTGGCGGCATTCGGCGTGCTCGCCCTCATCTGCGCTGGCCAGGGGACGCTGTCGCTGGCGAAGCTCGCCAACATCCGCCATTCCGCCACGGAGGTCTCGGCCAAGTGGCTGCCATCCGTCGTTGCCGCCACGAATATCCGCGCCACCGCGTCCGAGGTTCGCATCAAGCAACTCCGCTCCTTGTCCATCGCCGGCAGTGCGGAACAGCGCGCCAAGAACGCCGCCGACATGACCGAGGCGCTCGCGGCGTTGGGCCACGCGCGCAAGGCCTACGAACCGATGATCTCTTCCGCAGAGGAAAGGGCCTCCTACGACGCCTTCGCAGCGGCATGGGACCGCTACGAAGCCGTCGGCCAGGAGGCGATGCGCCTGGCCGAGGACGGTCGTCCGGGCGAGGGACTCGCCATGATAGGGCGCCCTGAGAATATCGGTCTCTACAACGAGGTTCGCCAAGCGTTGACCCGTGATGTGGCGTTGAACGAACGCGGGGCGCACGCGGACGCGGACGCCGTGGTCGCCGCAGCCGACGATGCGGCGATTGCGGTCTACGCGGCCATCGCCATCGCGCTGGCGGCGGCGGGCGCGGCGGCCACGTTCAGCCTGCTGCGCGTTTCACGCCCGATCCAATCGATGACGGTCACGATGGCGCGCTTGGCCGATGGCGACGCCGGCATCGAGGTCCCCTACCGGTCGCGCGCCGACGAGGTCGGCGCGATGGCCGCTGCCGTGCAGGTGTTCAAGGACAACCTAATCCAGACCCGCGCCCTGGAGGTGGAAACAGCCCAGGCACGGCTCGCCGCGGAGGAACAGCGCAAGGCCGGGATGCGCCAGATGGCGGATGGCTTCGAGAGTGCCGTCGGTGGCATCATCGGCATGGTCTCGTCGTCGGCGACCGAGCTCCAGGCGACCGCGCAGTCGATGACCGCCACTGCGACGGAGACGGCCAACCAATCGACCACGGTGGCCGCAGCCGCCGAGGAGGCCGCCTTGAACGTGAACACCGTGGCGGCTGCCGCCGAGCAGCTCGGTTCCTCGGTGCAGGAGATCGGGCGGCAGGTCGGCGGTTCGGCTGAGCTCGCTCGCCTCGCGGTGAGCGAGGCGGACCAGACCGGCATGCTGGTCCGGGAGTTGAGCGCTGCCGTGTCCCGCATCGGGGACGTCGTTGGTCTGATCTCGAACATTGCCGGTCAGACGAACCTCCTGGCGCTAAATGCCACCATCGAGGCCGCGCGCGCCGGAGCGGCTGGCAAGGGGTTCGCCGTCGTCGCCGCCGAGGTGAAGGCCCTGGCCGGACAGACTGCCAAGGCCACCGGGGAGATCTCCGGTCAGATCGCGCAGGTCCAGTCCTCGACGGGACAGGCCGTGACGTCGATCACCGGCATCACCGCGCGGATCCGCGAGATCAGCGGCGTAGCCACCTCGATCGCCGCCGCCGTCGAGCAGCAGGGAGCCGCCACCCAGGAGATCGTGAGCAACGTCAGCCAGGTTGCGATGAGCACGGGTGAGGTAACCAGCAACATCGCGGGCGTGGCCGGCGTGGCCGAGGAGACGGGGGCCGCCGCGAGTCAAGTCCTGGGCGCGGCGTCCGAGCTGTCGCGCCAGTCCGAGCACCTCACCGCCGAGGTTGGGCGCTTCCTTGCGACCGTACGTGCGGCCTGACATGCCCGGCGACACGGCGTACCCGTGGGGCATTCCGTCGACCGCCCGACCTGGATGTGATCCCGTGGTCGGAGCCTCCCCGTGAGCCAGGGTCGGTACCCTTCGATGATGCCGGGTTTCGCAACGCTCGCGCGCATCGCTGCCTTGGCGCTTGGCATCGGCATCCCCGCCGTCGTTGGCGTGACCTTGCACCGGCAATACGAACACGAACTCGCCGAGGCGGGCACACGTGCCGCGAATACCGCGCACGCGGTCGAGCAACATGCTGCACGCACCTTCGAGATCATCGACACGTACCTGCGGGCGGTGGCGCCTCTCGTGGGACGCCATGAGGGTGGCCTGTCGACCGAGTCAGTCCACGCTGCCCTACGCGAGCAGGTCAAGCGTTCGCGGCTGTACAACATCGTCATCGTCGACCGGGACGGGCGTGCGACTGTTGAGGGGCAGGTCTTCCCCGCCCGCGCCCTCGACATCCATGACCGTGATTACTTCCGGACGCTGCGCGACCGGCCCGGCGGAGGCCTGCTGATCGGCGACCCTGTCACGGGTCGCCTGAGCGGCAAGGTGTTGATCCCGGTCGCACGCCGTATCGACGGGCCGGACGGGAGCTTCTCCGGCATCGTGCAAGCGACGCTCGACCCCGAGACCTTCGAGTCCGTTTACGCCGGCATCGACAACGGCCCCGGTGCGGGCCTCAGTCTCTGGCGATCGGACGGTACCCTTCTGGTACGCTCCCCGGCTCTCCCGGCCGTGATCGGCAAGAACTTCGCCGACGGGGAGAACTACCGGCGCCACGTCCCAGCCAGGGACGAGGCTCCGTATTGGACCACGGCGATGACGGATGGCGTTGAGCGCGTGATCGCCCTGGGCTTCCTCGACGATTATCCCCTGTACGTCGCGGCCGCGCTGTCCCGTACGGACGCGCTGGCCGGTTGGAGGCGCTCGGCGTTTGTGCAAGTCTCGGTGGCCGGCGGCCTCACGCTCGTGCTGGTCGCGGCGCTGCTGCAGTTGGCGCGCGAGTTCGAACGGCGGCGGGCCGCCGATGGGCGGATACGGGCGAGCGAGGAGCGCTACCGCCTCCTGGCCGAGAACACGAACGATCTCATCGTGCTCAAGCCGTCGATGCGGGAACGGGCTTACGTGTCACCGGCTGTCCGGTTGGTCCTCGGATGGAGCCCGGAGGAGTACGCCGCGCTGGCCCCCGAGGACCTCATCCATCCTGACGAGATGACCGAGGTCATTTCTGTGTACGGCTCGCTGTCTCCGGACCGTCCCCAGGCCTCGCACGTCCACCGTCTGCGCCACAGGGACGGGCACTACGTCTGGATCGAATCCGTGTTCCGGTTGGTCGGGAACATTTCGGGCGACCGGACCGTGGTCGTCTCGGGGAGGGACGTGACCGCACGGATCGAGGCGGACCACGCCTTGAGGGCCAGCGAGGCGCGCCTCCGGCTTGTATCCGAGGCCGCGGCCGACATGGTCACCCAGATGGATTGCTCCGGCCACCGTCTGTACGTCTCGCCCGCGAGCCGCGACCTGCTTGGTTACGAGCCTCATGAGCTCGTGGGCCTGAGCCCCCGGCAGATGATTCATCAGGAGGATACCGCCGACCTCGATCGCCTCCTCTCGGACATGCTGGCCGGAACCAAGGATCGAGGCATCGTCGTCAACAGGTTGCGCCACAGGGACGGTCGCTGGGTCTGGGTCGAGGCCTCGCTCAAGCGGCTGCGAGACGGATCCGGGGCGACCACGGGTTTCGTCTCGTCGGTTAGGAACGTCGAGGCCCGGAAGGCCGATGAGGCCGCCCTCGTCGCCGCCCGGGAGGAAGCGGAGAGAGCGAGCGCGGCAAAGGGAGAGTTCCTCGCGGCTATGAGCCATGAGATCCGAACGCCGCTGAACTCAGTGCTCGGGTATGGCGATCTTCTGCTCGACGAGCCCGGCGTGCCGCCGCGCGCCCGCCTGCACGCTGAACGCATACGTTCGGCAGGGGCAGCCTTGCTGACGTTGGTGGACGACGTCCTCGATTTCTCGAAGATCGAGGCGGGGCAGGTCGAGATCACGCCGCGCCCCTTCGCAGTGCGTGGCCTCGTCGAGAATGCGTGCGAGATGGTCCGCGGACCGGCCGAGGCCAAGGGACTGATTCTCAACGTGACGTTCGATGGGAACCTCCCGTACCGGCTGGTCGGGGACCGGGATAGGCTGACCCAGATAGTCCTTAACTTGCTCGGTAACGCCTGCAAGTTCACCCGGGTCGGCCGGGTGGACGTGGACGTGCGCGCGATCGGTCTCCCAGACGGACGGGTGCGGTTGCGCCTTGGCGTCGCCGACACCGGCGTGGGGGTCTCCGCTTCCCGGAGGGACAGGCTATTCCGAAGGTTCTCACAGGCGGACGGCTCGATAAGTCGGGATTTCGGGGGAACGGGCCTCGGACTGGCGATCTGCAAGGCTCTAGTGGAAGCGATGGGAGGAACCATCGGTTTCGACAGCCAAGTCGGCGTGGGCTCGACGTTCTGGTTCGAGGTCGCGCTGCCGCTCGCGCCACAGGAGGTCACAGACCGCCAACCCACCCGCCCAGTGGTCAAGCGCGTCCGGCGGCGCCTGCTGCTTGCCGATGATGTCGCCCTCAACCGCGAACTCGCGCACGAGATCCTGACGCGGGCCGGTCACTTGGTCGACTTGGTCGAGGACGGTGCCGCGGCGGTGTCGGCGGTTCGGGCGAAGCCGTACGACCTCGTGCTCATGGATGTGCAGATGCCGGTGCTCGACGGCATTGCCGCGACGCGCCGAATTCGGGCATCAGAGGGCGCCGGCTCTCGGATGCCGATCGTCGCGATGACGGCCAACGTTCTGCCGGAACAGGTCGAGTCCTTCCTCACGGCCGGCATGGATGCTCATGTCGGTAAGCCGTTCCGCGTGGACCAGCTACTCGATGTCATCGATCGATTGACCGTCGCCGTGCCGACCACCGAGCCCCCGGCACCCACTACCGATGCAACCATTCACGATGACCTGATAGCGCTGGTCGGGCGGGAACGGTTCGACAGGATACTGGCGATGCTTGCGGAGGAACTTCGGGAGCGTTTCCCGGCCACGGCATCCGCCGATCCGCGCCAACTCGCTTACGATGCGCATGCTATGGTCTCGGCCGCCGGGGCGTTGGGTTTCGTCGAGTTGGCCCAAGCCTGCCGCGAGGTTGAGGCGGCCTGCAACGGGGGGCACGGCTACGATTTGCAGCTCTCGACTCTGCGGAAGGTCCGTGACCGGACGCTAAGCGAGATTATGGCGTTGCGATCCGCGGCAGCGGCTTAGGGAGCGCCTACCAGATAACTCGGTGGTCCCGACCAAACGGTCGTCGACCACATCGAGCGAAGCGCAACTATTCCAACGAGGACGCGCCGATCCCGTCCTTCAACCGCAACATCCTCGTCGATTTCGCACAGGAAGGCGGCGAATGGAGGATCGATAACATCCGCCACCTCGACCAAGTGGGTGTCCGGCCGGTCTGCGCGGCGGGCTGAAGCAAGCCTTCGGGCTCTTGAAACGGTCGTAGAGGAAGGCGGGTTTCCAGGGCCGATAAGGTTGCGCACAGGGGAGGAATCGATTCGGGTCACAGCTTCGATCGATCATTTGGGCAGGCGAGATCGGTTGCTCCGTGCCTACCCAAACGACGGTCGCCGAGAACGCTTCCGCTTCCGACCCAACTCAGCCGCCGGACGCGCTGTCGGCGTTCCCCCAAAGCGGACGCTCGTCGGCCGTCCGGCAACTTCTGCTCGGGGTGGCAAGCGGACCCTGGCCTTGCACACCGAAGCGGATGTTCGCCGCGCATCCCTTCCGGTCTATGACAAGCCGTCATGAACCGAGTCGGGATGGATCGCTGCTGTGGGACGGGAAGAACTGGGCGGCATGGCTATGTTCCTCGTCGTCGCGGAGGAGCGGAGCTTCACAGGGGCGGCCAACAAGCTCGGTGTTTCACAATCGGCGCTGAGCCATTCTATGCGGCGCCTAGAGGCAAGGCTGGGGCTGCGCCTCCTGACGAGGACCACGCGCAGCGTGGCGCCCACGGAGGCGGGTGAGCGGCTGATCGAGACCCTCGGGCCGGCGCTCAAGGAAATCGACGCGAAGGTTGCAGCACTGACGGAGATGCGCGAGCGGCCGGCCGGCACCGTTCGCATTACGGCGCCTGAGCACGCAGCTCGGACGCTCCTCTGGCCGGTGGTCGACCGCATCACCAGGGCGTATCCCGACATCCAGATCGAGGTGAATGTCGCGTCCGGCCTAACCGACATCGTCGCGCAGCGGTTCGATGCAGGCATCCGTCTCGGCGAGCGACTCGAACGGGACATGGTTGCCGTGCGGATCGGCCCCCGGCTTCGCATGGCGACGGTGGGTGCACCCGCTTACCTCGCCGGCCGAGGCAAGCCCGAGACGCCGCGAGACCTTCCAGAGCATGCTTGCATCAACCTGCGGATGGCGAACGGCGACAACTATGCCTGGGAGTACCAGCGGGATGGCCGGGAGCTGAAGGTCAGGGTCGACGGCCAACTCGTTCTGAACGATGGCGAGATTGCCATGGCAGCAGCGATCGCGGGCCACGGCCTTGCGCATCTCGTGGAGGACCGGGTCGCGCCGTTGCTGGCAGACGGGTCATTGGTGCGCGTGCTCGAGGACTGGTGCGAGCCCTTCGATGGGTACTTCCTCTATTATCCCAGCCGAAGGCAGTCTTCTGCCGCCTTCGGTCTGCTGCTCGACGCCCTGCGATACCGGGGATGAGCGTCGAGCATCACTCATCAGCGGTAGGAGAACTGCAGGACGGCAGCCGGCAAGCGATCGCCCTCGACCGGGATGGCCGACGCGGCCGCCTCGATCTCATCCATGTCGTCGGCGGTGAGCACGACTTGCGCCGCGCCGAGGTTCTCCTCGACCCGTTCGAGCTTGCGAGTGCCGGGGATAGGCACGATGAAGGGCTTGCGTGCGAGCAGCCAGGCCAGGGCGATCTGGGCCGCCGTCGCCTCCTTGGCCTCGGCGACGCGCCGGAGCAGGTTCACCAGCGCTTGGTTGGCTGCCTTCGCTTCCGGGGTGAAGCGCGGGGACGTCGCCCGGAAATCGCCCGCCTCGTGGCTCGCACCCGGGTCGACCTTGCCGGTCAAGAACCCCGCGCCGAGCGGACTCCAGGGCACGAAGCCGATGCCGAGTTCCTCGCAGAGCGGCAGGATCTCTGGCTCGGGGTCGCGGGTCCAGAGCGAGTACTCGCTCTGGACGGCCGCCACGGGTTGCACGGCATGCGCGCGGCGGATGGTCTGTGCGGCGGCTTCCGATAGGCCAAAATGCTTGACCTTGCCCGCGGCGATCAGCTCCTTTACCGCGCCAGCGACGTCCTCAATCGGGACCTCGGGGTCGACGCGGTGCTGGTAGAGCAGGTCGATGGTCTCAACCTTGAGCCGCTTCAGCATGCCGTCCACCGCCCGCTTCACGTGGGCCGGCTTGCTGTTCAGGCCCGGGCGGCGCTCGCCGGTCTCCGGGTCGATGTTCCAGCCGAACTTGGTGGCGATCGTCACCTGGTCCCGCACCGGGGACAGCGCCTCGCCGACCAGCTCCTCGTTGGTGAAGGGGCCGTACGCCTCGGCGGTATCGAAGTGTGTGACGCCGCGCTCGTTCGCGCCGCGGATAACGCGGATGGCCTCGGAACGCTCGGGCGAAGCGCCGTAGGTGCCGGAGAAGCTCATGGTGCCGTAGCCGATCTCGGAGACGGTCAGCGGGCCCAGTTGGCGGCTCTTCATGCGCGGGTTTCTCGTCCTGTTCGGCGGTGGGCTTCCGGTAAGCCCGCCTGATTGGACGGAAGCTAATCCGCGATTGTGCATCAGATTAGTGGGCTAAATCCGCATGGGTCTATGACGGGAGGTCATGAATGGTGGACGAGAACCGTCCACTTCGAAGTCCCGGCGAGACCTCTACGTTACTAGCGCCCGCTTCAACAAAGATCCGCCTGAGAGCGGCTCGTCGCAAATCAACCTGTCCCAGTCGCGCGGCACTGTTTCGCCATGCACCCGGAGGCGGACACACTCAGCGTCTGCAAAGGGTCGTGAGGGGGCGCGGAGGCGATGTCCGCTTTCATCTGTTACTGCCCGAAAGCAGACCGGCTGAAATCCACCCAACCCGGTCGTTGGCCTCTGCCTTGACAGCCCGGGAGCGGACCTTCCTAGGGCCGGGAGTGGGCCCAGGGAACGGGGTCCATCCGTCAGATTTCCTTTACTAGAGATACTTGAGCGAGGCGATATCGCGACGTGCCGCCTTGAAGCGCGAGAACCACGCCGTCGGCCAGTAAAAGGGTACGACCAGCCCAACGTACCAGGCCAGCACCCAGCCATAGTTCCCCACGCCGAACACGCTGCCCTGCGTCGGCCCCCAGATGGCGGCGGCACCGTGATACAGGAGCCGCAGGATCGTCAGGTGGAGCAGGTAGAAGAACATCGGCGCACCGCCGAACACCGCCAAAGCCGCGACGACTGGGGCGTCGCGCATTCGTTCAAGCGTAACGAGGAGCAGCGCCCCGATCCCGAGCGTCAGCAGCAGGAACAGCAGCGAGGGGGGATACTTCGTCAGCGAAACGAAGCTTAACGTGGTCCGGAGCGGATCGCCCTCGACCACGAACCAGGGCTTGTCGCCGTAGCCGTTCGCCAGACGCAGGATCACGAAGACGACGAGCATCCCCCAGCCAAGGGCCAAAAATCGGCGCTCGCGGGTCAGCGTCGCAACCGTTGGCAGGAACCAGGGGCCGACCGCGTAGCCGAGCACGATCACGCCGATCCACGGGAGCACCGGGTAGGTCGTCTTGGCGACCAGCCCGAACGGCAGCGCGATGACGTCGCGCTGGTGCAGCATCGCCCAGACCGCAAAAAACGGTTGGTCAGGCTGGAGGTGGATCGGGTCGAGGAGGTTGTGGCCGCAAACGATCAGCAGTCCGACCGCGAGGAGGACCGGGCGTGGAAGGCCGACCAGCACCGCCAGGACGATCATGCAGACGCCGATGCACCAGATGACCTGCAGCCAGAGCGTCGGACTGGCCACGCCCCAGTACAGTCCCGAGAGGTAGAGGACCTCTAGCGCCATCAGCACGAGCCCACGCTTCAGCAGGTAGGCCCGCGTCTCCGCCAGCGTGTGCCGGGTGCGGAACAGGTACGCAGCCACGCCGGTCAACGCGATGAAGATGGGTGCGCACAGGCTGACGAGGAGGCGGGCCAGGGCCACGGCCGGCAGAGCGGTCCGGGCGTCGACCGGGTCGGCTACGGGCACGTGGAGGAACCAGGTCTCGCGCAGGTGATCGAGGAGCATCAGCACCATCACCAGCCCGCGCAGGGCATCGATGGAGGCGATGCGGCCGGACAGGTTCGATAGACTCGTCGATGCCTCCGGCGGCTCCAGACGCTCGCCCATCAGAATCGTGCCGTCATGCTGACGGTGACCCGCCGCGGTTCACCGACGCCGACCCAGAAGGTGTTGTAGGAGCGCTCGTAGTAGGTCTCGTCGAAAATGTTGTCGACGTTGAGCCCGAAGCGCAGGTTCTCGTAGCGGTAGTAGGCCAGGGCGTCCGTCAGGATGTAACCCGGCAAGCGGAAGCTCTCGACGCCGCTGTCGCCGAGCCGCGAGCCGACGGCCCGGAACCCGCCGCCGATCCCAAAACCCTTCCAGTCGCCGGCCTGGACCTCGTAGATGCCGAGCAGCGAGCCGCTATGACGTGGAATGTTGAGAAGCGGTGATCCGACCCTCAGCACCTCGTCGCGGGTGACCGCCGCGTCGATGAAGGCGTACCCCCCGATCACCCGGAACTCCGGCGTGACCTGCCCGACCAGGCTGATGTCGAAGCCCTCGCTGCGCACGGCCCCCGCGGCGATCTGGAAGAAGAAGTCGGCCGGGTCGGTGGTGAGCACGTTCTCCTTCTCGATGTGGAAGGCGGCGGCCGTCACGCTGAGGCCGTCGAACAGGTCGAGCTTGGCCCCGACCTCGTAGGCGAACCCGGTCTCGGGAGCGAAGGGCCGGGACGCGCTGTCGAAGCCGGTGTTGGGGCGGAACGAGGCGGCGACGTTGCCGTAGAGGGCCAGGAACGACAGCGGCTGGTAGACGAGACCGGCCCGCGGCGAGAAGCCGGTGCGGTCCTGCTCGGTCCGTTCGTTCGCGACCTTGTCCCGGAAAGTCTGGTTGTAGAAGTCGGTGCGGTTGCCCAGCAGCAGCTTCCATTCCGGGCTCAGGGCGATCTGGTCCTGGAGGTAGACCGCCGTGTTGCCGACGTTCTCGCTGGCACTGTAGCGGCGCGTGAACGGGGGCTTGGCCTGTCCGTAGACCGGGTTGAACAGGTCGATGGCGAAGGGGTCGAGGCGCGGGGTCGAGCGCAGGAGGTTCACCGCGTCGCCGAGGCTGCCGGGTGCCACCGTGAAGGCGTTCGGACGCATCACGAGGGCCCGCAAGAGTTTGGCCGCCGGCATCACCCGGGCCAGCCGCGCGTCAAGGTCCGCGACCATCGCCTCGCCGCGCGCCGGGCGCTCGAGGGCCGCGGCGATGGTCCGGATCTGGGCCCGCACCCCCTCGAAGTCGTTGGGTACGGCGAGTTCGAGAAGAGGGAAGCCGACGCGCTTGAGCAGGCCCACCGTGGTCCGTGTCGTGAAGGCACCGGCAACGACGAGGTCGGGCCGCAGGGCGACGATTTCCTCCGACAGGCCGCGTGTCACCGCGATGCCCATGGCCTCCCGCGCGACCGTCGAGCCGCGCGGGTCTTGAGCGAGGTAGGTTGCCGACCCTTCAACCAAGGGCATCATCGCGGCGATTGGCGGTGATGATGCGGTGCGCCTGATCACGCACGTTGACCTGGGCGTTATCGCCGCCCACCCCAAAGCCTTCCTCGGCTACTCCGATACCACGGTGATCGGCTTCGGTTGCCTTAGGGCCGGGCTGGTGTCCTTCTATGGCCCCACCATCATGTCGGGCTTTGCTGAGAACGGCGGCCCCCTCCCACACATGGTAGCCTCGCTGAGGCGCACGTTGTTTACAACCGCCCCGGTCGGGGTGGTCGAGCCAAGCCATGAGGGCTGGACGGTCGAACGGCTCGATTGGTCTGACCCACAGAACCAATTCCGCCGCCGTCCGCTACGGCCATCAAGCGGACCCCGCGTGCTACGCGGGAACGGCATAGCACGCGGGCATCTCGTGGGCGGATGCGCTGACACATTGGAGACCTTGAAGGGCACCGCGTGGTGGCCACCCCTCGATTACTGGCGCGACGCGCTCCTGTTCCTTGAAACGTCCGAGGAGGCCCCGTCCCCGGCGCTGATGACCTGCTGGCTCCGTAATTACGCGGCGCAAGGAATCCTTCAGGTCTTGAACGGCATCCTGTTTGCCCGGCCGGGTGGCCATCGGCTGAGCGTAACCGATCATGCCGCCTATGATGCGGCCATCCTCCAGGCATTGGATGAAGCGGGGCTGACGGCTCTGCCGGTGCTCTCCAACCTCGATTTTGGACACACTGACCCGATCTTCACCCTTCCCTATGGCGTGCAAGCAGAGATCGATTGCGAGTGTGCCCAGTTACGGATCGTTGAAAGTGCTACGTCGTAGCGGGAGGGCGGCATCCGCTTTCATGCACAGCCACGCAACATATGACCGGCCAAGATCCATCCTGAGCGGACGGACCGCTCCCAACCCAACTCGGTGCTCGAACCGCCGTTCGCGCTTCTCCAAAGCGGCCGTCGATCGCTTAAGACCTCCGCCACTCGGACAGAGCGATAGCCTCAACGGTGTCGATCCACGCGCTCTTACACGCGCCATACTCGTGGGAGTTGTCGGGATGAACCGTCCGACACCGGACTTTCTCTTGCTCGTAGGAGGCGACGAGCGCTGGCCTCTTCTGAAGGTAATCGCGGAAGGCGAGATGGCGGTCGATGTCCGGCGAGCCGACGCCGTAGCAATGTAGTTGAACGAGACGCCGCCCGGTGCTCGGCTCATTCTTCGTGGCGTAACGCCGTCCGAGGAGCCCGAACTCACCCCACCATTCGTAGCCGACCCGTTCGAGTTCCGTTCTCTTAAGGTCCGCCTCACCCAGGTTTTGGACTACAGGTAGAAGATCGAGGATCGGCTTTGCTCTTAAGCCTGGAATGGCTGTTGATCCCACGTGGTGGACGGCCAGCAGGTTCGGGCCAAGCGCAGCGCGGAGAACTGAAGCTTCCGTTTGAGCTGCCGCCGACCATTGGGGATCGTGAACGGTCAACTCGACCTTGAAAGGTGGCGGCATCGTCTTCGGCAAATCCTACGATTTGATGCGCTTCTGCATCTCCACATTCTCGACAGGGCTTCCACACTCCATGCCGGAATATGTGCGCACTTCTTTCCAACCATGGCGTGCGTAGAAGCCACGTGCTCGGGTGTTGAACCCACGCACCTCCAGACGCACGACCGAATGAATGCACGCGACCTGCCGCTCGGCCGCGACGAGCAGCTTCGAGCCAGCACCTTTATTCCAATAGGCGGGATCGACGTGCAGGTCGGTGATCTGATCGTCTCCAACTTGCATCATCCCAATCAGCACGTCACCACGAACGGCGACGATGAAGCGTTGCCACTCATTCTCAGCCTGCAACCGCGCGGGGTCGAAAGCGGCGAAGGCTTGCACCGCCTCGAACGGAAGCTCGGGGGCCCAGGTGACAAGCCACGAACGCCGCAAAAGACGAACGAGCGCAGGCACGTCCCTCTCTTCGGCCGGACGAAGAGTGATGGTCTCAGTCGCCACTTGGATCCCTGAAGCGGCCTGCGGTGCGCATAGCCTCACCCAAGCAGGGCGATCATTCAAGCTCACCGCCAAAGGCCTGAAAGGGTCACGAACGGGAAAGGAAGAGATGTCCGCTTCAGCGTATTGCCGTCCGAATGCGGAACTCCTCAAAACCACCCCGAGCAGCTCTTCCGATCCGGACCCATGCCAGCCACTCGGACCGCCATCGGCGCTTCTCCAAAGCGGTCGGTCGTCACCCGTCCGGCAACTGGGTCCGGGGTGGAAAGTCGCACCTTCAGCGGTATAAGGTCGAATGGACCAGCAACTGCTGATCATCTGTCTGCTAACCGGCGCGATCAATCTGATCGGAACGATGGCCTATGCCGCCAGGATCGCGGGAGTTAGAACCAAGCGGATCGCTATAAGTTTCGCCTTGTTCAATATATTAGTGCTTGTCAGCCGGACATCCAACGGGTTTCTTGGGCCTCTTATAGCAAAACGTATTGAAAATCGCCTGTCTCTAGGTGGAGGAGAAGGTCTATCCGGCGACTTCAGGATCATAATCGTAAGCGCAACAATAGCAGTTCTTTTCGGAATCGTACTGATACCAACCAGCCAGCGACTTTTCACCAAAGCAATTAGCAACTTCCAGCGGTCGCGGTCGACGATGAAGTTGCTCGCCCGAACGCTAACTCCTACCGGCGCTCACGCTATGGCGGCATCTTTTGCGATCCCGAGAATAGCGAATGTTCCTCGTGGGCTACAACCGACAGGTGTGAGTTGGAGTATCCTCTTTGCAAATGTGATCGTCCAGGCTCTGCTAACGGTTGGCGTTCTGGCGTCTTTGTATGCTGGGTTCCTAGAGCCATCTTTCCGCGTTACAGCATCCCAGTTGTCTGCAATCATAAATGGCGTCGCCACGATACTTCTCTTCGCGCTGATCGATCCGCAGCTTTCGGTCATGACAGATGACGCTGTGGAAGGCACAATAAGTGAAGCGTCATTCAGACAGACTGTCGTCTGGATATCTTTAAGTCGATTGCTTGGAACTTGTCTGGCGCAGGCTTTATTTATACCTGCTGCCCTATGCGTCGCTTGGGTTGCAGGCCGTATTTGAAGGCGTAACCCTTTGAAGGCGGTAGTGACCAGATGGCGGGAACGGCCGCTTCATCGAGCTTGCGCTCAAAAGCGGACCGGCAGAAATCCACCCGTTGCGGACCTTCCGCCCTGCCTATTCAAGGTGCGCTTAGGAGGCGAAGCTGCCCCGGAAGCGGCGGCCACGACAGCAAGACGTTGTGGCCGCCGGACTCACCACTTTATCTCAATAGCAGCTGTCGGCCCCCAAGCGGCCATTCGAGTGGTTTGGTGCAAGGGTCCGCTGGTGGCGCAAAGCCGAATGGCCGCTGACGCTTGCAGCAGGCCAGCGACCCGCGCACGATCTTGTTTGGACGGCTCGCACGCCCCAGATTCGGGGCCTACGGACGGGCTGCCAGCGCGAGTCAAACGGCAGACCCAGGAACCGCGGTGGACCCGAAAGACCCCTTACTCTTAGCAGTGATGTCCCGGTTCCCAGGGGCGACCGTCATCAAGTCCGGCCCCGTTGCGGTTGCGCCGGCGCCTGAGCCCGTGGCCGCCCCGGCGCTTGTCACGCAGCCCGCGCCCGGCGCCCGTCGTCAGCTGCCTGTGCCCGAGGCCCAGACGGTTTCGATGCTGCACCAGATTAACCAACCGTGCTTCGCTTGGCTGTCGAACGCGAACGTCGGCCACGGCTGGTCGGTGTTCCCGCAGACGCGCCTCGACGGTCGCCGCGGTCCAGGCTCGATCGACGGCCATCCGATCAAGTGGAAGGTCTTCCAAGACCGTCGACCGAGCACGGACGAGCTCGCGGACATGAACGAGGCATGCCCGGCCCACAACGTGGCTGGCATCATGGGCCGCGCGTCGGGCAACGTGTTCGCGCTGGATGTCGACATCCCCACGCTGGACCTGTCGGTCGAGATCCAGCTGCTGGCCGACCGGTACCTCGGCTACACGCCGCTCCGCCGCGTCGGCGCCCCCCCGCGCATCGCGCTCCTCTACCGGCAGGGCGACCCCGACGAGATCCCCGCTGACCAGATTATCCCGTCGCGGTCATTCCCCCTCAAGGGCGACCGCGGCGCAGTCGAAATCCTGGCGCACGGCAAGCCGCTGACGTTCCACGGCCTCCATCACAAGACCGGAGACTACATCCGCTGGATCGACGCCAGCCCGCACCTGGTCGGCCCGGAGGCGGCGCCCCTAGTCTCGCGCAAGCGGCTGGACGCGTTCCTCGACGCCCTGGACGACCTCGTCGGCCTGCAGCGCCGCGTCGTCGCACCGCTGGCCGACACGCACACGTGGGACCCATCCCAAGCTCTGCACCGGCCCGCTCAGGTGGGTGGCGAGGTCACGTGGACCGTCGAGGCCGGCAAGGTCACGGACGGCCGCGAGGCGTTCATGTTCGCACTCGCTCGCTCCGTCGTCCGCGTGAACGAAGGCGTGGCCCGCGACCAGCATATGGGGCTCGCGCGACTGGCGAACCTGGTCGAAGCCGAGGCCCTGGCCCGGGTGGAGCTCTCCGGCCGGTGGCACGCTGGATCGATCCGCGACGCCGCGATCGAGAAGGTTCGCGCATCGATTGCTTGGCACCTCGCCGAGACGGGCCGGTTCGCCCGCCCGCTCGACGCCGGCCCGATCGTCGCCATCACCCCTGCCGGCGACGACGTCCATGCCCCTTCCGTGCCGGCCGATGCGCCGGAGCCGACGCGGGTCCACGAGCTCGCCCACCTGCGCGAGGGCGACGCCGCGCGGATCAGTCGGACCGCGTTCGCGCGCAAGCCCCCTTACATGGTCATCCAGGGGCCCGACCGCGTCCGCGCCATGGGCCGCGCGATCATCACGGACGAGGACCTGCGCCTCGGGGCCGCCCGAGACGCCGTGCGAACGGTCGCCGCGCACGAGGCCCGGTGGATCGACGGCCTGTACGAGCGGGCCGCCCTGCGCCGGGAGCGGGAATGCCGGGGGGACCGGACGCCCCTCGATGCGGCACCGATCCAGATCGTGAAGGGGGACGCCGGTGTCGGCAAGACGTCGAGCTTCTGGCGGCAGATGGCCGATGCCAAGCGAGTGAACGGCCCGCTCGGCTACCCGGTCGGCTTCGCGATGCCGAGCCACGCCAACATCGAGGACAGCCTGTCCGGAGCGCGCGCCGCGGGACACGTGTCGTCATGGGAGCGCGACGTGGCCGAAGCCGTCCAGGCCGGTGCGGCGGAGGGCCTGAACGTCGTCATCTTCCGGGGCAAGCTGCGCACGAACTGCGGCTACCGCGCCCAGGTCGCCGCCCTGCAGGAGGCCTCGATCGGTGCGCAGCGCCTCTGCGAGTCCCGCATCGACCGGAACGCGGGCGTCCCCGGCGCGGACCCGGAGTGGGAGGTCGTGCGCTGCCCCATGTGGGAGTCGTGCGAGTACCAGGCCAGCCTGCAGGCTCTGCCGAAGGCCGACGTCGTGCTGTTCGCGAGCTCCTACCTGGCGGTCACGCCCCCGGTCGCGCTGACCAAGACGCTCATCGGTCTCGTCGTCGACGAACGGCCCTACAGCAACCTCCTCGGCACGAACTCGGGCGCGCCGATGCCGATCGCCGTTCTCGCCAAGGAACGCGCCGCTCCCCGGCTGACGAAGGAGGAGAAGGCCCCCTACGAGCATCTCGCCGACCCGCGCGAGGCATTCCGCGCGATCCAGGAGAGCTACCTCGCCGAACGCAACTGGGCGGTGTCGCTCATGCGGGACGCTCTCGGCGACGGCGACGCGGCGGGCGCCGTCATGGCGTTGCACGGCGAACGCGGCCCCCAGGGCGAGCGCCTCGGGCTTGCCTGGGCGCAGTCCGCGAAAATCGTCTGCAGCCGCGGCGCGGACCTTGCCCGCGCGGTCGCCCCCGGCATGACCGAGCAGGCAGCGGCCGACCTCGCGGCGACGCCCCGAGGTGAGGGCATATGGGACGAGCGGAGGTTCTGGAGCGTGGTCGTCGAGCGGCTCGAAGCGCTCCGCGACGACGAGGAGCAGCCCGGCACGCCCCGGCGCGCCCATGGGGATTCCGACGCCCGCCTACAGTGCGTCGTCCACACCGGCCCGGCGGGCGACGCCTGGTGCCTGCGCATGTCCTGGCGCGTCGAGCCGTCGTTCCCCGGGCTGCCCCTGATGATGCTGGACGCCTCGGCCGCTCCGGCGATCGTGGAGAAGATCTGGTCCGACCGAAGCGTCGAGGTCCTGCCCGTCCAGGCGCCCTCCCACATGCGGGCCGTCCTCGTAACCGGCGGGCCGTTCTCCGACCGGAGCATGCTCCCCAGCCGGGCGCGCGACCGTGACGAGCTCATGGCCACCGCCAAGACCGTCGAGATGAACAGGCGCATCATTGAGCGGCTGTCCGGCGTCCACGGGCACGGCCGTACGCTCGTCGGCGGCAACAAGCCGGTGATGGCCGTCCTTCGCCATTCATGGAAGCCCCCGACGAATACTGATTTCGTCCACAACGGCGGCATGCGCGGACTCGATTTCGCCAAGAACCATGCGGCCGCGATCTTGTTCGGTCGCCTCGAACTGCCGCCCCGAGCCGTCGACGCCTACGTGGCCGCCCTGACGTACGACGACCCGGACCCCGAGCAGCCCGTCGACGCCCTCGGCACCGGCTTGGACGCCAAGGGCGATCCATTGCGGCCGGTGATCGGCGAGAAACGCGTCGCCATGCGCGACGGCAGCGACATCTCCGTCAAGGACGCGGTCTACGTCGGGCCGTGGGCGACCTTGATCCAGCGCCAATTTCGCGAGGAAGAGGTTCGCCAGTTCGCGGCCCGGCTCCGCCCCGTGCACCGCACCGGCCGGCCGCCGGTCGTATACCTGGCCTGCAGCGCGATCCCCGAGGGCATGGTCGTCGACGAGGTCGTGGACGTCCGCCAGCTGGAGACGTGCGGCGACTCGCTCTCGGCCCAGCCCTGGTCGATCGCCCGCGCCACCGACGGCGTGCTCGATGTTGAGGGCACCGGCTGGTACGATCGCGAGGATCTCGACGGCCACAACAAGAGCATCCGGGAATGGCGGGTCGCCCCCCTGCGTCTCGACGAGGAGGCAGGCCCGGAGACGGGCGGACTGACGCGGATCCGCTGGCGCCTCGGCGCCGGTGCCTGGACGACGAGCTCCGTCCTCACGGAGCCGGAGGATCCCGTCGCGCCCCTGCGCGCGATCCTGGCCCGCGAGACCGGCGTCGAGGAGAGCGAGCTCGACCTCGACGTCGAGGTTCTGCGCCAGGGCAACCCGCGCCTGCCCAGCGGCACCCGCGCCCCCGACGCGATCGATCTCGCCCATACCGGCCTGCCCGCCGGGTCGACGCGCGAGGAGGTCCGGCAGGCCCTTGCTGACGCCGAGGACGCCCAACGCGAGGCCGCCATGGCCGAGGAGCGGCACGCCCTCTCTGGTACGCGGCCCGGCGCCACGTACGAGGCGATCCTCGCGGGCCTCAAGGCGCGCCGGATCGAGGGGATTTACTGGTCGCGGGTCCGCCCATACCCGGACGGCGACAGGAAGCTCGGCGCAGTCTCGATCGCCGTCCGCGCCCTCGCACGTTCTTGGGGTGTCGACGCGATGTCGACGGTCGACGACGATCCGGACGATTAGACCGCGACTCGGAGATCCCGATGAATCGCGTTTCCGTGTGCTGAGAGTGTGCCGACCTCGGCATATGCGCCCGAAAACGCGTGTCGTATCAGAAGCCTATCGGGGCCTGCGCCACCCCGCCCTTGCGGGGGCGGGCAGAGCCACCTTGCGCGGCCATGGCGTTCAGCGTCGCCTTGTGCTGGTCGCGGGCGACCTTGAGGCGGGACACCGTCATGCGCAGACCTGTCGTCTGCATGTAAAGCCCGACCCGGCCTTGGACCCATTCCGTCTTGAGGCGGATCCCCACGGATTCGAGGTCCTCATGAACGGGACCGCCGCGCCCGCCGCGCCCGAACGCCCTCGCGTTCCAGTCGCCTGGCCACGTCAGGGTCCCCGAACCGAGCCCCCTGTGCAGGGCGTCCACCGGGATCGTCACCACCACCGTGTCGCCGGGACGGGATCGCTGCCAACTCTTGGCCGTCCCCGCGCCTGCCAGCCATGCCAGGCAGCGCATGTAGACGAGCGGGCTCCACCGCGACCGGAAGCGTGCCATGCCCAGGGCATCGACCGCGACGGGGAACGGATCGCCGTGGATCATCGTCTGGGTCATCACCATGCCGGACACGATGCCCACGGCGGTCGGCTCAAGCCGGCTCGGCGCGTCGAACTCCCAGCCACGCCACAACCGGAACCGACGCGGGTTCGTCAGCCCAAGCGTGAACTCGGTCCGTCCGAGGCGGTCGAAGGGCCGGGCGAGGTCCGAGAGCCTGGGCTGCCCCGTGGCCGCGAGCAGGGTATCCCGGTGGCACCACACCGCGGCGGCATCCGAGACGGCCCAGCCGTCCAGCATGGTGATCCCATCCTCGTCCGGCTCGTCGACGATCGCCGCCATGTCGCCGACAACGGCAAGCCAGAGCGCCATGTCTAGCGGCGTCGCGGGGCCGTCCGCCAGGCACAGGGAGGCGCAGACGCGACGGCTGATGCGGATGACGTGAGAGGCGGGCATGGGCGGCTCCTGTGACCGCAGAGTGCCACCCCGACCTGCCTGGAGCAAGGGCGTCCTGAAATCCAACTTTCAACGATCGCACCCTTTTATCCGTTTTCAATCAACGGCTTGCGGAAAAACGGCCCGTCTCGAAAATGTCTATAAAGAAGAAATAGGTTTTCCTATGGGGCCTTCGGCCCCCAAAGGCTGCCCCGATGCGCACCGCCGTCGAGACCTTGGCTCGGCCCGCTGCGCGGGCCTCGGGCGGAGAGTGCCGGGAAGGATCATGGGTGGGGCGGACTTCATGAGGCTCCCGAACTCATGGCCTAGCCACCGTTGCGCCAGCTGTTGTTCCAGGCGTCCCCGGCGCCGATCATCCGGCAACGCCCCAGCCGGAGCCCCGCCATGTTCCCGACCC